>CAYTAV010000040.1:0-8189 GCA_964435875.1 uncultured Gammaproteobacteria bacterium | reverse complement strand
GAATATAAGCTCAAAGACGGCGACCGCATCGACTGGCAGTTCGGCGGCTGGGAAGAGGAGGTTAAGTGAAAAGCAGGAAGAAATAAACAGTAAAAAACGGATTTTAATAATTTGTATGAGCGATATTAGCGGAGGAAAAATCGGGAACGGCCGGCTATCGATCATCTTGCCGGTATATAACGAAGAGCAGAATATCGATCCTGTCTTTTTAGAACTGTTCGGAGCGCTTGATAAGCGTTATGAATACGAGGTTGTCGCGGTTGACGACGGATCGCAGGACAGGAGCCTCGAGAAACTTAAGCAGATCGCCGCTGAACATCCGCAGGTTAAGATCCTAGCTTTCAGCCGCAACTTCGGCCAGACAGCGGCTATGTCGGCAGGTTTTGCCAAGGCTAGCGGGGATATCGTCATCCCGATGGATGCCGACCTGCAGAATGATCCGGGCGACATCCCGATGTTCGTTTCAAAGATCGAGGAAGGCTATGACGTCGTATCAGGCTGGCGAAAGAACAGGCAGGATAGGCTATGGAGCAGGAGGATCCCTTCCCAGATAGCCAATTATGTCATTTCGAAGATTACCGGCATCGAACTGCATGATTACGGCTGTACGCTCAAGGCTTATCGTAAGGGAATTATCAGGAATATCCGGTTGTATGGCGAGATGCACCGCTTTATTCCGGCATTAGCCGCCTGGCAGGGGGCGAGGATCGCCGAGATCGAGACGAATCATCGAGAAAGAAGACATGGACAGACAAAATACGGCATCTCAAGAACATTCAGGGTTCTTCTGGACCTCTTGACCGTCAAGTTCCTTATGAATTACATAACAAAACCGATGCATTTTTTCGGCAAGATCGGATTCTATTGCCTGTTTTTGAGCTTGCTTTCCGGTTTTTTCGCCCTCTTTCTGCGTCTCTTCGTCCATATCTCGTTTATCTCGACTCCGCTTCCCCTCCTGACGGTCTTCCTCGCGATCGTTAGCCTCCAGTTCATCCTGATGGGCCTCTTGGCCGAGATCCTGATCCGAGATTATTTCGAGTCGCAGGGGAAGGCAATCTATATTATTAAGGAAAAAATTAATTTCTAATCATGACCCAAAAAAATATCAGATTAAATCTTGGTTCTGGTGAAAGGGTGCCAGGTTTTATAAATATAGATTGGAAAAAGAGTACCGACCCAGATGTCGTACATGATCTGAATATTATTCCATATCCATTTGGAGATAGTGTTATTTGTGAAATCAGGGCATTTCATATTCTCGAGCATCTCAACCGTCCTTTTGCGGTCATGAGTGAACTGCACAGAATCTTGAAACCTGGAGGCAAGCTGCATATCAAGGTTCCGCATTTCAGTCGCGGTTTCGGCCACGCAGAACATTTCCACGGATTCGACGTGACCTTCCCGAATTATTTCAACCGCGGCTTTATCAAGTCTGGCTATAACGGCTTTGAATTTGCTCTGGAAAGGCTGGAGTTACACTGGATGTCTTATTTTCACCTACTTGTCTATATGGGATATGGGGGAGTTACTATCAGTATATTGAAAATCTTGAATTATGCGATCTCATGGCTTGCGAACCTTTCCCCACGCTTCTGTAGTCGAATATGGTGTTTTTGGGTTGGAGGTTTCGAGGAAATTGCATTTGTTTTTATTTGTAAAAAATAATTTTTATGTCCTGTTGCGGAGAAAAAATTGCATTTAAGGATAACCTAAGGATTAAGGCTATCGCAATTATTTATATCTTGAAGATGATCCCCAGCTTTAAAGTCTTCTGGCGTTTTGTCAAAGGCTATATCAAGGTAAATTTTTTTGGTAAAGACCAGATAAGGTTCGTCGAGATTTTTGTAACCCTCGCATGCAATGCGAATTGCGATTTCTGTTCGAACGGTCTTTTTACAAACAAATCCGGAAATGTTACCAAGGAGAAATATCTGGAAATTATCGACGAATGCGCAGAACTGAACGTTCCAGTCGTTTGTCTAATTGGCGGTGAACCTTTGCTTTATCCTTATTTATTAGAACTTATCGAAAGGATAGATTCACGTGGAATGATGTCAATGCTCGCCACAAACGGCTTCATCCTCACGGAATCTAAAGTGGCAGACCTGAAGAAAGCCGGCCTTACGAACGTAACAATTTCCCTTCATTCGCTTGATCCGGCCAAGCATGACGATTCTTTAAAATTACCCGGAGCGTATGAAAAAGCGATGGCAGCGAGAAAATACTGCAAAAAATACGGGGTCAGTTTTTCACTCGCGACTGTAGTATCACATCAAGAATTTTCTGACGGGACCTTCGACCGGCTGGTCGAATTTGCAGAAGACAACCGGATTCCCTTAAGCGTCAATCCATTAATTCCGACCGGTAATGCGTGCGGGAAAATTGAAGATCTCCTACGCTACGAAGATGTTAAAAAACTGAACAGAATATCCAAGAAAAGCAGGTATATATCGACTCACCTGACAAATAACTATTTTGGTTTCGGTTGTCCCGCAGGAAGTTCATATTTAGGTATTAATGCAACAGGTGAAATATTTCCTTGCTTTTTCGTTCCGGTCTCTCTCGGCAACATAAGGGATGTTTCGTTAAAAGATGCATGGGATAAAGCAAGGAAAAGCCCTATTTTCACCAAAAGGCATAAGATGTGTTATGCTGGGGTCAGCAGGGAATTTATTAATGATTACTTGTTTCCAATTTTTAATGCGAATGAGGTAATTCCTCTACCGATCGAAAGGCATCCCCTTTGGCGCGATGGTAGCCTGCCAGATATCCAGGAGGCCGACATCAGAAAGGCGATCGAACATAAAAAGATAGTACGGTCGGACATTGTCAATTAACAGCAAACCTAAATGTGTGGTATCGCAGGTTATTACGGCAATGGCAACAAGGACGTGCTCGAAAAAATGACAGCGTCCTTGAAGCGCCGCGGACCCGACGATGAAGGCTGTTTTATCACCGAAAAAGCAGGCTTAGGACACAGGCGCCTTTCGATAATTGACCTTTCGTCCGCCGGGCATCAGCCGATGTCGAACGAAGATGGGACTGTTTGGATCGCGTTCAACGGCGAGATCTATAATTTTCAGGAACTAAGGAGTGCGCTCGGCCGCCGGCACGGATTCAGGAGCAATACTGACACAGAAACCATCCTTCACCTCTATGAGGAGGTCGGCACCCGCGTCTTCGCTATGATACACGGAATGTTCGCTATTGCCATTTATGACGCGAACCAGGAATCGGTCTTTCTAGCAAGAGACCGTTTAGGCAAAAAGCCTTTGTATTGGAGCTTGCGTGGCGACACCCTTATCTTCGGATCCGAATTGAAAGCTTTAGTCCAGCATCCGGACTTTCGGAAAGCGATAGATTATGCATCCTTGAACAAATATTTCCTGTTTGGCTACGTACCTACGCCGGACTGCATTTTTAAGGATACAAAGAAGCTCGAACCCGCAACCTGGCTTTCCTTTGACGGCAAGGAAGTGCGGAAATTCAGATATTGGGAGCCAGCCGCTGAAAATCCCTTAGGCTCTGAAAACAGCAAAAACAAGCTAACAGACAACTTGCAGGAGCTGGACCGCCGGTTAAGCAATGCTGTCGCTGTAAGGTTGGTTTCCGACGCACCTCTCGGCGTGTTCCTTTCCGGCGGAATCGATTCAAGCACCATCGCGTATTACGCGCAAAAATTATCGCCGAATAAGATTAAGACTTTTTCGATCGGCTTCAAAGAGGATAGTTTTGACGAATCTAGATATGCTCGGATGATATCCACCCGCCTCAATACCGAGCACTACGAGCGGATATTCAGTGAAGATGATTGCCTCGAGCTTATTCCGGAAATAGCCGAGATGGCTGATGAGCCGCTGGCGGACGGATCGATCCTGCCGACTTGCCTTTTATCACGGTTTACGAAGGAGCGCGTTACGGTTGCCCTCGGCGGCGACGGGAGCGACGAACTTTTTTGCGGATACGATACGTTCATCGCGCATAAGATCGCCTCATTCTATGAAAAGATCCCGCAAGCGATCCGTAACGGGATCATCAGGCCGGCAGTATTGGGCTTGCCGACAAGCTTTTCTAATATTAGCCTGGATTTCAAGGCTAAACGCTTCGTCAGCGGCTTTGACGGTGATCCGGCCTATCGAGATGCGCGCTGGATGGCGGCTTTCAGCGATCAAGAAAGATTGGCCTTGTTTGCTCCCTGGATCCGCTCTGAGCTCGCCGGCCTTGATGCTTATGAGAATGTCGATAGTTATATCGGAGCCCGGGGATCTGGCGACAAGTATGGCATCCTGACGCTTTTGTACCTGCGGATGTATATGATGGATCAAGTGCTCGTAAAAGTCGATCGATCGAGCATGCATAACTCGCTTGAAGTCCGTGCGCCGTTCCTTGATACGTCTGTCGTCGAATTCGCTTTGCGTCTGCCAACGGAAGCAAAATTCAACGGATTTACTGTCAAATATATACTAAAACGGCTGATGGACGGTAAGCTGCCTTCCGAGGTCGTCTGGCGCAAAAAAAAGGGCTTCGGCATGCCGGTGTCTAAATGGCTCAATGGTCCTTTGAAGCCTTTAGTAGACGATTTTCTTTCCAGGCGCCGGATCGAGGACCAGGGCTTGTTCAGCTTTGATATTATTGATAAGCTCTTGAAAGAGCATGCTTGCGGGAAGAAAGATAACCGCTTGCACATCTGGCCGCTCTTGGTATTCGAACTCTGGCTTGAGCGGTGGAAACCTGAATTATGACTAATATAGAAAATCCGATCGACCAAAAGACAGCTGACGCATTCTCGTTTTCCTGGAACAATCTGCCGATCAAGCCGGTCTATACCAGACGGCAGTTCGAAGACTGGATGGAGCCGTTAAAGGAGGAGGATGTCGCCGGCCGGGATGTGCTCGAGCTTGGGTGTGGGAACGGGAGCCTGATGTTCCATCTCGCAGCTTGGAAGCCGCGTTTTCTTGCAGGCGTTGATCTAGGCAATTCAGTATCGTCTGCCCGGAAGGTCATGTCCGGATCGGGAAATAGCGACTGGAAGATCGAGCGCGCCGACCTGGTTTCTTATAAGAGTCCGGGCTTCGACATTGTATACTGCATCGGCGTAATTCATCACCTCAAAGCTCCGAAAGACGGTTTTGACTCCGTGATCAGGAATCTGCGGCCGGGGGGGCACTTCCACTGCTGGGTTTATGCCAGAGAGGGAAACGATGTCGTCGTCTATTTCGTCGATCCGATACGGAGGTTCGCTTCGAAGCTGCCCTGGTGGGTGACTAAGTATCTTTTCGCGGCAGCGCTGGCTTTTCCTTATTATATATATGCGAAATCGATCCGGCGCTTCAAGAATGCATCCTGGACTAAGCACCTGCCTATGTACCAATACAGCCTTTGGATCGCGGAAAGAGGCTTCGCTTTTTTCCGGCATGTAGCCTTCGATCAGCTCGTAACCCCGCAGACAACATATATCAAGAGGGAAACTGTTGAAGAATGGCTTGCGAGCGATCCAAGGATCGACAAATCGAGCATCTATATCATCATGCGCAACGGCAATTCCTGGAAGTTCGGCGGGCGCGTTAAATAAGCGATTAGTTATGATCGATGAACGTGCCAGCATCGAAAAATTGATTAGCGCGCCGGGCTTCTTGAAGCAAGGCGAGTCTTACAGGGTCGAGCAAGGACAGGTCTTTTTCCTTGATAAGCCCGGAGATTCTTACACCGAAGGCAATACTGACGAATTCATCAACCAGATCAAGGTTTGGCTGAAGAGATATCCGCGGCTGTTCGGCTTAATTTATTATACGATGGGGGCTTCTTTTGTCGGAAAAAGCGCCGTGAGCTTCCTGCGGGATGAAGGGCGCGGGAAGATCGTCCTTAACGTTGGATCAGGCAATAAACGGGTCTCGCCGGAAGCGATCAATATAGATTATTATCCCTTCCCGGAAGTGGATGTGGTCGCCGACATCGGCGATCTGCCGTTTTCGGACAGCTCCGCTGACATCGTCGTGAATGAGTTTGTAGTCGAGCATCTGCCGCATCCGGACAAGGTCGTTAGCGAGCTTGCGAGAGTGCTTAAACCCGGCGGCAAGCTTTATCTTGCGGCCCCCTTTCTTGCATCGTTCCATTCATCCCCCAATGATTATTACCGCTGGAGCAAGCAAGGCTTGAAGTGTTTCCTGCAGGGCTTTACAGAGATCGAGAGCGGTATTCGCTGCGGACCCACGTCCGCCATGGTTTATGTTGTCAGCGAATGGCTTGCAACAGTCCTTTCTTTCGGATCAAGCAGGTTGCAGCAGGTTATATTCATGTTGTTGATGGTACTGTTCTCACCAATCAAGCTTATTGATTTCGCGATATCCAGATGGCCGTCCAGCGAAAATATCGCTTACGGATTTTATTTCATAGGTTGCAAGAAACCGGATGCGAATAACATTGATTACGCCACCCTATGACCTGATGGCCAAAGGGTACGGATCGAAAAGAAAGCTCAAGGGCGGATTTTTCCCGCCGCTCGGCATCGGCTATCTGGCGGCTCCGCTCGTCCAGTCCGGCCATGATGTTAAAATCATCGACAGTCCCCCGCTATCCTATACGAACGAAGATGTTGGCAGGGAAGTTGAAAACTTCAAGACAGAAATTATCGGCGTATCATCCTTGTCGGCTTCCGCTCTGGAAGCATATTCTTTGATCAGATACCTCAAGGGGCGTTTTCCGCGCATCCCGATAATCTTCGGCGGTTTCCATATATCATGCTTTCCCGAGGACACCATCAAGAATGTCCCGGAGGTCGACTGCCTCTGCTATGGCGAGGGAGAGACTACGTTCAAGAGGATTATAGACTCAATCGACGCGACGGGCATCATCGATAAGCAGATAACGGGCATCTGGCATAAGGATGCTGACGGCCGGTTCGTCAAGAATCCTCCAGCCGAACCGATTATGAACCTTGACGCCATACTTCCTCCGGCGTACGAGCTTTATGATTATTCGGTCTATCTGCCTCTTCCGCTCCAATATAAGAGCTTGCCGGTCGCGAATATGATAACATCCCGCGGCTGCCCTTGGGGGCAGTGCACTTTCTGTTTCGAGTCCGGCCGTGCGTCCCAGAAATACCGGCGCCATACACCGGAACGGGTCGTAAGCGAGATCAGGACGCTAGTCGAAAAGCACGGTATCCGCGAGATCACCTTTTGGGATGATAATTTCCTCATAAATCAGGATTGGATTACAAGATTTTGCGACTTTCTGGACGATTCGGGCATACGCGTTCCCTGGTCAGCCTGCGGGCGCGTGAATACAGTTACCCGGTTGATGCTCGAGCGGGCGAAGAGGTCCGGCCTGTGGTGCGTTTTCTACGGTTTTGAGACCGGAAATCCCGACCTGCTCCTGCGCATCAAGAAGGGCGCGACCATGGAGCAGGCGAGACAGGCGGCAAAATGGACGAATGAGCTGGGGATAGATATCCGCGGCTCCTTTATGCTCGCCTTGCCGGGCGAAACACCGGAGAAGGCCATGAATACGATCAGGTTCGCCATGGAACTCGATATTCCATTCGCCCAGTTTCTGCCGACTTTTCCTGAATGGGGCACAGAGCTTTATGACGATGCGATCAAGAGCGGCCGGATCGTGGCACCTTATGGCGGCAGGACGCAAGCGCTCTATGTGCCTGACGGCTACAAGGATGCGGAAGAGGTCAGAAAAATGCAGAAGAAGGCTTATTTAATGTTCTACACCAGCCCCCGCTTCCTTTTAAAGCACCTCCTGCGCCTCAGGAGCTGGGACAAAATAAAGCAATACTATTTTGGATTAAGCCATATTATCGGAATCAATAGTTGAAATATGTTCAACCTAAGGGAAATTATCGGCAGACATGCCATCGTCCTGATCATCGTTGGCTTTGTCCTGCTCTCTTCGATCGGTATTTTTTATAATTTCTCGATCCGTGATGCGGTCGGCGACGAGAACGAATTTATGGCTGCGACCCTGCGGATGATCGCCAATCGCGATCTGCGACCGGCCTATCCGACCATGCTCTACTATCCGGCGATGGTATATTTTTATCTGCCTTTTTTCGCTGCCCTGCTCGTTGTCCTGCGCTTATCCGGATTGTTCGGTACGACGCAGGAACTGGTCGAATTCGGCCGTCTTAATTACGCGATGCTGCTGCCCATGGCCCGCTTCATCTCGGTATTATTCGGCGC
>CAYTAV010000039.1:0-8362 GCA_964435875.1 uncultured Gammaproteobacteria bacterium | reverse complement strand
GAATGCGGTAAGCCTTTGGATAGGCTGTTGGCTAAGGTCAAGCTCGGCCTTTGCCAGGAATGCAGGATCATCGTCGGGAGCGCGCCGGATTACGAATTCCGGGAAAGCGTAACGCAAGACGAGATGAAAAAACTTCTTAGCGGACTGCCGTGCTCGCTCGGGGAGCGCATGAAGCGCTTTGAGCCAGATTTTCCTTTCGGGCACCTTGCGGGGCTTTGCGCGTCTGAAACGAGGAGGATTTCATGAAACCAGGCGAAGGCATCCATTCGGCGGACTGCATCAGCCGGCAGCTGCCTCTGCCGCCGCAAAACGGGCATGAAACTTTTTACTGTCCGGATTGCCATTCAGTCGTCACGATAAAAGACGGGAGGCAGTCGGCATGTCCTGTTCAGTCTGGTGAGGAGCTGGATTTTGAGAGAAGATCAGAGCAGTACATGTTAAGCCTGACTACTAACCTGGGATGCAGGTAAAGAAAGGACAGAGGATGAACAAAGAAGTTAATATGGAAGAAGTTAATATGGAAGAAGTTAATATGGAAGAAACCCCGCCATGCGCGAATTGCGGCAGAATTACCGTAGCAACCCCGATTTCAGCGGGAGCCTACGGCGAGTTTTTTTGCCCGACCTGCCAGCTTACAACCATCGTGAGCGAATTCGGCCGCCTGATCAAGGAACATTATCGTACCGAGATCGCGGAGATGGTCGAACAGCTCTAGGATTCTTTTCCTCGAACTAAACAATACCCGACCTGAAGAGGCCGGGTTTTTCTTTGAATATGATTTGTGAAAATTTGAGAAGGCTGATCTTTTACTACACCTTGTCGACCTTCCCCTTATCAAGGGAAGCGGATATGGATCAGATATCGAGGTTCTCGACTTTCTTAGCATGCGTCTGGATGAAATGCTTGCGCGGGGCGACATTGCCGCCCATCAGCATATCGAAGATCTCGTCGGCGCGGGCGGCGTCCTCGAGCATGACCTGCCGCATGACGCGCTTGTCCGG
Source organism: uncultured Gammaproteobacteria bacterium (assembly GCA_964435875.1). Taxonomy (GTDB): domain Bacteria; phylum Patescibacteriota; class Patescibacteriia; order Patescibacteriales; family CAYTAV01; genus CAYTAV01. Next base: position 7,361 of record CAYTAV010000039.1, on the reverse strand, counting down.
GTCCATCGTCGTTTCCCAGAGCTGGGCGGGATTCATCTCGCCGAGGCCTTTGTAGCGCTGGATCGAAAGGCGCGCCGGCTTCTTGCTTTTGCCCGGCTTTTCTTCCGGTTCTTCGGCATCTTCTTCCGCATCGGAGATTTCGATGTCTGCCGGCAGGCCGCCCATCTTCTTCACGAGCTCGTCCTTCTCGCGGTCCGAATAGGCGTAATGCATCTCACTACCTTTCTTGACCTGGTAGAGCGGCGGCTGGGCGATATAGAGGTGGCCGTTCTGGATCAGCGGAACGAAATGCCGGTAGAAAAGCGTGAGGAGCAGGGTACGGATATGCGAACCGTCCACATCGGCGTCGGTCATGATTATGATCCTATGATAGCGCAGCTTCTCAAGGCTGAACTGCTCGTCGATATTCGTGCCGAGCGCGATTACCAGGCTCTTGACCTCATTATTAGCGAGCATCTTATCGAGCCGCGCGCGCTCCACATTCAAGATTTTACCCCGCAGGGGCAGGATCGCCTGGAACTTGCGGTCGCGGCCCTGCTTCGCCGAACCTCCGGCCGAGTCGCCTTCGACGATATAGAGCTCGCATTCCTCGGCTTTGCGCGACGAACAGTCAGCGAGCTTCCCCGGAAGCGTTATGCCCTCGAGCGCGCCTTTCCGGAGGATGGAGTTGCGGGCCGTGCGGGCGGCGATGCGCGCCTGGCTCGCCAGGACGCATTTCCCGATGATCGCTTCGGCTTCTTTCGGGTGCTCTTCGAGGAAAACTGCCAGCGCCTCGCCGAAGACCTGCTCGACATAGGCTTTGACTTCGGCATTGCCGAGCTTGCCCTTGGTCTGGCCTTCGAACTGCGGTTCCTTGAGCTTTACGCTGATGATGGCGGTACAGCCTTCGCGTACGTCCTCGCCGGTGAGATTTTCGTCTTTTTCCTTGAGCAGGTTCTGCGCGCGCGCGTAGCTGTTCAAGGTCCTGGTCAGGGCGGTGCGGAAGCCGGCGAGATGCGTCCCGCCTTCCGCGTTGTAGACGTTGTTGGCGAACGCGAGCACGGTCTCATTGTATTCGTCGTTGTATTGCAGGGCTACCTCGACGCGCGATCCGTTGACCTCTTTGTCGACATAGCAGATAGTCGGGTGCTTGATGTTCTTCGCTCGGTTAAGGGCCCGGATATAGGCTTTGATCCCGCCTTCGAAATAGAAATTGTAATCTTTCGCACGGTGCCCCTTGCGGCGGTCGAAAACTTTCAGCGCCACGCCTTTCGTTAGATAGGCCTGCTGGCGCATGCGGTCGAGGATCTTGCCCCAGCTAAACTCCGTTTCAGTAAAAATCGTTGCGTCAGGCTTGAAGGTAATGACCGTGCCCCTGCGCTTTGTCGTCCCGACAGCCCGGACCTTCTTTTGCGGCTTGCCGATCTTGTATTCCTGCATCCAGAGCTTGCCTTCCTGGTGCACTTCGGCCTTCATATAGGATGAGAGCGCGTTCACGACGCTGACGCCGACACCATGCAGGCCGGCTGAGACCTTGTAGCCCTCCCCGCCGAACTTGCCGCCGGCATGCAGTTTCGTCATAACCGTTTCGAGGGCAGATACGCCGGTCACCTTGTGGATCCCGACCGGTATGCCGCGGCCGTTGTCCGAAACTTCGACCATGCCGTCCTCGAGGAGTGTTACCGAGATTTCGGTCGCATATCCGGCCATGGCTTCGTCGATCCCGTTGTCGACTACCTCCCAGATGAGATGATGCAGGCCCGAAGATGAGGTCGAACCGATGTACATGCCCGGCCGCTTCCTGACCGGCTCGAGGCCTTCGAGCACGGTAATCGAGCTCGCGTCGTAGTTCGAGGCTTTTTTCTGGGAATTCTGATCAGCCATATACTTATATTTTCTTTAATATAAAATAAAATAATACTCCGGTATGACCGGCTTTTTCTTGCATGATTATATCAAATAATGAGGTAAAAGGCAAATTTTATTGCGTGAAAAACCTTAAATATCCAGAACTCAATAATCGATCAGGAACAGGCCTGATCCTGAAAGAAAATGAAATAAAGCGTTCGTGATTAGCCGCAATCTTTTCAAGGCTTGTATGGTCCGTCAGCTTCAAAATCCTTGTAGACCCCAACGTCGAGGAAGTCGACTTCCGGCTCGACTTCGATCGTATCGGCATTGCCGAGCGATGCAGGCCAGCTGACCCGTATATCATATGCCTTTCCAGACATGAAATCCGACAAGGCGTACTGGTTGACGCCCGCCAGCGTGCCGAAGCGGTAGACGAGTATTCCGAGCATGACCTCGCGGTAGTTATAAGGGGAGGCGTTCTCGATCTTGAACGAGACATGGTTGACCATCAGCTTTTCTGATACGCTGCTTTCGTATCCGGGTATGAATTTCTTTTCAGTGATATTGAACGCCAGATGCTCTTTCGCGCTCCTTTCCCAGGCGTTAGGGCCGAATAGCGGCACACGTTTCCATCTGAAATCCTCGACCTGGATGCTGGCCGCTGTCGGGCGCGAGCCGAATCCCTCGCCGAGCGACATGAAAGTCTTCTTTTCACCGGGAAAAAGGAAGCCATGCTTCCTTGCAGTCGCTTTTCCTCCAGCGGCGAAGTAATAATTAAACCTTGCGGCATAAGCTTTGTTCGGATTAGCGAGCTGGGCGGCAAGATCGTAGCGGTCTTCCGTAGCTGGAAATATATAAGAAGCCCCGATCCCGATATCCTGCGGCGCATACGTTGCGACTACTGAATGCAATTCGCCGCTGTTTTCAGCCATTCCGGCGATCAGGCGGTCATCAGCCTTCATGCCGATTATCAGGTATGACGCCATGCCATAAATATAATAACCCCATGTCAGGGTCGAGACCAGGATCAGGATTCCGAGGAAGGCGCCCTTGAACTGTTTCGCATGCTCAAGATACCACAACCCGAAATCGAGCTGTTTTAAAGTAACGCCTTCGGGATCGCGGAAGGTTTCCGGGTTCACTTTCTGGATGATCTCTGCCGCTTCGGGCAGACGTTCTTTGCTGTTGACAGGCATATATCGCTTTATACAACAATTATACCATATCGGCTATCCGCCAGCCAATCCATAGCGTATTAGTCTGGTTCAATATTTAAAAGAGGCTTGCTAAGGCCTGCAAAAAGCGCTATACTGCAACGAGCCGTTTTTTAAGCTTAAATATCGGGCATATGCTTGCACGACTCTGGACAATGGCCAAAAGGTTCGATTGGGTGCTGTTTGCCGCGATCGCGATGCTGATCAGCTTCGGGCTAGTCGAGATCTACAGCGTCGCGCTCGGCCAAGGCGGTTCGAGCATGAACAACTTCCGCAAGCAGCTGATCGCAGCGGCCGTCGGGCTGGCCGTATTCTTCTTGGCCTCGCTTATAGATTACCGCGCGCTCAAGACCTACAACAGCTACGTGTTCATCGCCGGAGCGCTCTTGCTGTCGGCAGTCCTAGCCGCAGGCATCACAGTGCGCGGGACGCGCGGTTGGTTCTATATCGGGGCGTATGGCTTCCAGCCGGTCGAGATCGCGAAGATAATCCTGATCATCGTGCTGGCCAGGCTTTTTTCCGAACATGCTTTCGCTGCCAGGCCCCGCAAATATCTCTTCCTGTCTATAGCCACAGCTGGCACGCTCGTCGGTCTCGTGCTCGCCCAGCCGGATTTCGGATCGGCCATGATACTCGTATTGCTCGCCTTCGCCATGGCGGCTGTCGCCGGCTTCGACCGCAAGTATTATCTCGCGATGGGCCTGATCGTGCTCACGGCCGGGGTCCTCGCTTGGACCCTGTATCTTGCGCCTTACCAGAAGCAGAGAATCATGACATTTCTGGATCCGACCTTCGATCCTCTGCATCAGGGCTATAATATCGCCCAGGCAATCATCGCCGTCGGGGCAGGACGCATGTTCGGCCGCGGCATCGGCTTCGGATCCCAGTCCCAGCTCAAGTTCCTTCCGGAAGCGCAGAACGATTTCATCTTCGCCGTGATCGCCGAGGAGCTCGGATTCCTCGGCGTTATCCTGCTGGTTACCTTTTTCCTGGTCATCTTTTTCCGCGCCGTGCGGCATGTCGCGAGGATCAAGGACCCTTTCGGCAGTTTCATCCTGGTCGGCGCGATGAGTTTGATTTTTATCGAAATGTTTATTAATATTGGAATGAACATCGGGATGTTGCCGGTCGTCGGCATCAGCCTGCCGTTCGTAAGCTATGGCGGAAGCGCACTGGTTTCAAGCCTAGCCCTGCTCGGGATTGTCGAGAGCGTTATTATCCGCTCAAAAGAGCGGGATGCAGTATGAAGAATGTATCATGTAGCTGGTATCATGCATGAAATGCGCACATCTATCATTATGAGCGCAAGAAAGCATAATTGCATGAGCATATTCCTTCGACAATAATTTTATCAGATTAAATTTTCAGAATACTGGCAGGGTATTGTTTGGTGAGAAATGATAATAATATTCCTTTATAAAATTAAATCCTAATTTATGGTGAAACAAATCAGATTAAGCGCGAAGATCCGAGAAAAGAGCGGATCCGGAACTAACGCCCTGCGCAAGAGCGGGTACGTCCCAGCTGTGCTTTACGGCCCTAGCTCGGAAAACGAGAACCTGGCCTTGAAGACTGCTGAATTCATGAAAGTGCTCGAGCAGGCGGGCGAATCGACCCTGATCGAGCTTGACCTTGAGGACGGCAAAAAGGTCAAAGCCCTGATCCAGGACGTCCAGCTCGAACCGATCAAAAGGCGTCCGATCCATGCCGATCTTTATCAGGTCGATATGAAGAAAGAGGTTACGACCGAGATACCCTTTGTCTTCGTCGGGGACGCTCCGGCTGTCAAAGAGCTGGGAGCTTTCGTCGTCAAGAGCATGGACGAGATCGAGGTAACCTGCCTGCCGGGCGACCTTGTCAGCTCGATCGAGGTCGATCTATCCGCGCTGAAAACGCTCGATGATATGATCACGGTCAAGGATATCCGTTTCCCAAAGGGCATGGCTCCGACTGCTGATCCGGACGAAGCGATCGCGACCGTTACGATGCCAAAGCAGGAAGAGGGGCCGGTTGCGGCTGAAAGCGCTCCCGCAACAGGGGATGCGGAACAGAAAGAAGGAGGAGAAAGTAAGAAGTAAGAAGTAAGAAGTAAGAAGTATTACAATAGGGTCCTGCCGGCAGCGGCAGGACCTTTCATTTTACGGGCAAGCCGGAAAAATGTATAATATAGGCATGGACATACCTGTGAAAATAAAATCTGCGGCAAAAAGAGCCGGAGCATTTTTTGCCGATATCGACCACCGGGTCCTGCTTACGATAACAGCGAGCCTGGCCGTGTTGGCGATCGGCCTGGCTGCCGGCAAATCGGCAATCTCGCTGATTGCTGGTAATGGCGATGAGCGCGTCGCACGGACAAGCAATATGGCAGACGGAGAACCGGGCGAAGCCAGTTCGACCGGAGAGAAGGAAATTGCGGATACTGCCGAAGAGCAGTACGAGCCTCCGAAAGCAGTGCGCCGGATCGACGGCTCTTTAGTCGAGGCGGGAGAGGAAAATAATATGCCTTATGCGGTTATGATCGAGAACCATGTCGACTCCCGGCCGCCGGCGGGACTTTCGAAGGCTCAACTAGTCTATGAAGCCGAAGCCGAGGGCGGTATCACGCGCTTCCTGGCGGTCTATGCCGGCACGGAGCCGATTTCCAGGATCGGTCCGGTCAGAAGCGCCCGGCCGTATTATATCGACTGGGCAAATGAATACGGAGCATTATACATCCATTGCGGCGGCAGTCCGGATGCCCTGGCCAAGATCATCGCCGAAGACGTCTTCGATATGAACGAATTCTACCGCGGCCGCTATTTCTGGCGCGACGCATCGCGCAGCGCCCCGCATAACGTCTATACATCAACGGAAAATATCTATAATTACCTGAAAGAAAATAGCCCGGAAGTCCCGGATTACCTGCGCTGGGCCTACAAGGAAGAAGCAGTGATGGAAAGCCGGGCGACCTCGTCAGAGATCGCGATCAATTATAAGACCCCGGCTTTTAAAGTTACCTGGAAATATGGTATAATAGACAATGATTATACGCGCTATTATGGGGATAACCCGCATAGCGACGAGGACGGAACGCCGATCAGGGCGAAGAACGTCATCTTGCAGTTCGTAAGTTCGCAGGTTATCGACGACTATGGCCGGCGCGCCATAAAAACCTCGGGTCAAGGCCGGGCGGCCGTCTGCCGGGACGGGTCCTGCGAGGAAGGCGAGTGGGAAAAAGCGCCGGGCGGGCGGACGCGCTTCGTCAGCCCGGGCGGAGCGGACCTGCCGCTCAATCCCGGCACGACCTGGATCGAGATCGTGCCGGCCGGATATAAGGCCGCGTGGACCCCTTAAAAATTAACTTCTAAGCATAGCAAATAAATGTTTGCGATCCAGTTAACCGGAAGGAAGAAGCAGATTCTCATGATCGTCCTCGCGAGCATCATAGTCGTAGGGATGGTCATCCTGTATTTTGACCGAACAAGGCCGCAGGACAAGGTCGGGGTCGATGTCGACGCGCTTTACGAGAGCCCGTCGGATTATAAGAGCGTAAAAATCGACGGCAAATGGTCGAGCGGCAACGAAGAGATCGACAGGATCGTCGAGAGATTGAGCGATCCGGAGCTAACCAGCGAGAAGAAAGATGAAGTGCTAAGCAAGATAATAAAAGATATCGAAGAAAAAGACAGAAAGAAGTACGGACGGGTAACTCCGGAGAGCTCGAAAAAAATCCTGACGATATATAATTATATTAGCAAATAAACTTATGCCATTATTCGGGTACAAGCGTCCGCTCCAGCTCATCATCGGCATCCTGCTCATGATCGGCGCACTGGCCGCTTTTGAGAATATCAAAGCCTGGACTCCGCCTACCGGCGCTCCGGCGACTACTAACGTCCCGCAACCGATTAATGTCGGACCTGACGCCCAGCAGAAAGATGGCATATTAAGGATCTTAGGCGACGGCGGCAACGCATTGCCGGGCTTGTACGTGCCTAACGACTCGATCATCGCCCAGAGCTTCGGATCAGGCTTCAGCGGCCGCGATCCGTACGTCGCCCTGGAAATCACCGGGCAGTCGATGCTCGGATCGGATGCCGAGGTCGTTGGATCGAACGAGAACCTGATTTACGGCAATATGGACAGCAGCTCCCTGGGCAACCTGCTCCTGCTCCAGAACGAGGGGAGCACCAGGTTCCTGGTCGACCGGAACGGCAATGCCACGACGACAGGGAAGCTGACAGTCGGCACCGACGCCTGCATCAAGGACGGCCTCTGCCTTTCGAATATCGACAATCTCTGGGCCAGGGGCGCGGGCGAGAACATCTACCGCCTGAA
>CAYTAV010000038.1:7687-8803 GCA_964435875.1 uncultured Gammaproteobacteria bacterium | reverse complement strand
TTTCAAAATCATTTATGCTTAACGGAAAGACAATCGCGGTTGTCGTACCCGCTTACAACGAGGAGCGGCAGATCGGCCTGGTTATCGAGACCATGCCCGAATTCGTAGACCGCATCGTTATCGTCGATGACAGATCGACGGACGCGACAGCCAGCATCGTCGAGCGGTATATCAGCGAAGACCGGCGCCCGGTTGCCGCGATCAAGCCCGTGCATGAGCGCATAGTCGCCAACCGGTACAACCGCGCCGATGTCCTGAAGCAGGAAGACCTCGACCGCGAGCTCGAGCGGTTCGTGCCGTCTTCCGTCTTTAACGCGCGCGAAGAGAGCGACCGCATCATCCTGATCCGCCACGCCTTAAACGGCGGTGTTGGCGCCGCGATCGCGCGCGGATACAAATGGTGCAAGGATTTCGGAATCGATTGCGCGGCTGTGATGGCCGGCGACGGGCAGATGGATCCGGCCGAGCTTGAATCGATCTGCCGCCCGGTCGTCGACGAGGGAGTCGATTATGTCAAAGGCAACCGGCTGATCCATCGGAGCGCACTCTTAGTCATGCCGAAGCTGCGCTATATCGGCAATTCCGTCCTGTCGATCCTGACCAAGCTCGCTTCCGGCTATTGGCATGTTTCCGATACGCAGACCGGATATACGGCGATCTCAAACAAAGCGCTCTGCGCAATCCGGCTCTATGAAATCTATCCGCGCTACGGCATGCCGAACGATATGCTGGTCAAGCTCAATATCGCGTTCTGCACCTTGAAGGAAGTCGAGATCAAGCCGGTCTATAACATCGGCGAGCAATCGAAACTCAAGATCTGGAAAGTCATGCCGAGGATCTCCTGGCTCTTGTTCAAGAGCTTCTTCAAGCGGCTCTGGCTCAAATACTTATTCCGCGATTTTCATCCGCTGTTCCTGCTTTACCATTTCGCGTTCCTGCTGGCGCTGCTTTGCCTGCCGGTACTCGTCCGCATCCTCAACGATATTAATTCGGATAAAGGCCTTACCTTCCAGATCATGATCGCCTTCATGTTCCTGTTCACGAGCAGCTTCCAGTCGCTCTTGTTCGCTATGTGGATGGACATCCAGGATAACGAGAGGCTTTATAAGACATAAT
>CAYTAV010000038.1:5749-7587 GCA_964435875.1 uncultured Gammaproteobacteria bacterium | reverse complement strand
TCCTACTGGGAAATTCCATAATAATCTAAATGATACAAATGGCTAATGCGCAAAAAGTCGTTTGCTCCCGCTGCATCATGGATACGACCGTGCCGGGGATCGTCTTTGATCCTGACGGCGTCTGCACTTATTGCGGGATCCATGACGAGATGGAAAAGGCCTATCCCGCCGGGGAAGCCGACGACGCGCGCTTCAATGCCCTGGTCAGCCGCATCAAGCAGGCGGGCCGAGGCAAGCGCTTCGATGCGGTCGTCGGCGTCTCCGGAGGGACCGACAGCACATATACCCTGTATCTGGCGGTCAAATACGGTTTGCGTCCCCTGGCGGTCCATTTTGACAACGGTTGGAATTCCCGCGAAGCTGTATTGAATATAAAGAATTCCTGCGACCGGCTGGGCGTCGAACTCTACACCTACGTTGTCGACTGGGAGGAGTTCAAGGACCTGCAGATCGCCTTCCTTAAAGCATCGACGCCTGACGCCGAAGTCCCGACCGACATCGGGATCCACTCGATCCTGATCAGAACGGCCGCGAAATATCGGATTAAATACGTACTCAACGGACATTCATTCCGCAACGAAGGCATGTCGCCCCTGGGTTGGACCTATATGGACGGCCGCTATATCAAAGACGTGCAACGCCGGTTCGGTTCAAGGCCTTTGCGCACGTTTCCGAATTTTACCCTTGCGGATACGTTTTACTATAATATCCTGCGGGGCATAACTGTCGTGCCTTTTTTAAATTATGTGCGTTATAACAAGAGCGAGGCCAAGGAACAGCTCAAGCGGGAAGTCGGCTGGCTTGATTACGGGGGGCATCATCATGAATCGACCTATACCAAGTTCTGGCAATCCTATGCCTTGCCGCAGAAATTCGGCATCGATAAGCGCAAGACCGAGCTCTCTTCGATGATCCGCTCGGGACAGGCAACGAGAGAACACGCACTGGCTGAAACGAGCGGGCGCTACCCCTATGACGAGGAGATCGTCGGCTACGTCGCCGATAAGTTGGGCCTCTCACGCCCGGAGCTCGACGCGTTGATGCTCGCCCCGGTAAAAAGCTTTAGGGATTACCGGACATACTATCCGTTGATCCAGGCGCTGAAGCCGGCAGTCAAAGCCGCCGTGCGACTGAAACTGCTCCCCTCCGTGTTGTATTATAAATTTTTTAAAAGTTGATATGGTCAGCATCGTCGATTACGGCGCCGGCAATCTCTTTTCGGTCATCAAAGCTTTCGAAAGGCTGGGCATCGCCGCGCGGATCGTACGTCGTGCTGATGAATTGCGCTCGTCCGAAAGGATAGTTCTTCCGGGCGTCGGATATTTCGGCACAGCAATCGAAAAGCTAAGGAGCCTCGGCCTTGACGGAGCGCTCGACGAAAGGGCGCGGGACGGGCGCACGCCGATCTTAGGGATCTGCCTCGGGATGCAGCTCATGAGCGCCCGCAGCGAGGAGGGCGGGGTGAGCGGATTCGGCTGGTTCGATGCCCAAACCGTCAGGTTCGCCGCGTCCGGCAGGAAGATTCCGCACATGGGCTGGAACACGGTCGTCCGCCCGCGCCCGCACCCCCTGTTCGAAGGGATTGCCGAAACGGCCGAATTCTATTTCGTCCATTCCTATCATGTCATTTTGCGCGATAGTACCGAGGCGATCGGCATCACGGAGTATGGCCAGGAATTCGTGTCAGCCATGGCGCGCGGCCCGATCTGCGCCGTCCAGTTCCATCCGGAAAAGAGCCATCAGGCCGGCCTGCGGCTCTTAAAGAATTTCGCGGGGATGGAATTCTAATCCGCTCCACCCCCTCCGAAGGAGGGGAATATAGAAGCAACCCACCCCCG
>CAYTAV010000038.1:3656-5649 GCA_964435875.1 uncultured Gammaproteobacteria bacterium | reverse complement strand
ACCCACCCCCGACCCCTCCCAGGAGGGGAATATAGAAGCAACCCACCCCCGACCCCTCCCAGGAGGGGAATATTGAAGAGTTATTTTTAGTCCCCTCCGTCGGAGGGGTAGGGGCGGGTTGTTATTTAAGAAAAAATCAATCAGAATAAATGTTCAGGCCTAGAATAATCCCCTGCCTGCAGATCAGGGGCCAGGGGCTCGTGAAAACGGTCAAATTCGGCAAAGCGGCATATATCGGCGACCCGATCAATGCGGTGCGCCTGTTCAACGACCTGGAGGCGGACGAGCTCTGCTTCCTCGATATCGACGCAACGCGGGAGGGGCGGACTATCTCCACGGGCCTTGTCGAACGGATCGGCAAGGAGGCGTTCATGCCTTTTTCGGTCGGCGGCGGCATACGCAGCCTGGACCAGGCAAAAGGCCTGATCGCCGCGGGGGCTGAAAAGGTGATCGTCAATACGGCCGCGGCCGAAAGGGCGGCGCTGTTCCGCGAACTCTCCGACGGCCTTGGGAGCCAAAGCGTGATTGCTTCGATAGACGCGAAAAAGGATTTTTTCGGCCGCTACAGGGCAGTTATCGCCGGCGGAACAAGGATGATCGACAAGGCGCCCTGGGAACTTGCGCGCGAGCTGGAAAGCGAGGGGGCGGGAGAGATCGTTATAAACTCGGTCGAGCGCGACGGGACATTGGGCGGTTACGACCTTGAACTGGTCAGGAGTGTGGCGGAGAGCGTCAGCGTTCCTGTGATCGCATTGGGCGGCGCCGGGAGCTACTCCGACCTCGGTCTGGCTGTGCGCACAGGCGGCGCTTGCGCGGCGGCGGCCGGGAGCATCTTCGTGTTTTACGGCGCGCAGAAAGCAGTCCTGATAAATTATCCGTCAAAGGCCGAGAAGATCAGTATTTTTTCCCTTGATTCATAATTCATTATTCATGCTACTTGATTCATAATATGCGCATCCTAATCGACATCAACCATCCCGCCCATGTCCATTTCTTCAAGTATTTCGTCTGGGAGGCCGAGAAGCTGGGGCATAAAATATTAGTGACCGCAACCCGCAAGGATATTGCTTTTCGCTTGCTCGACGAATATGGCATAAAATATGAGAACCTCGGCTCATACGGTACGAGCATCTATTCGAAGCTCGCGAATCTCCCTCTCAAGGATCTGGCGACGCTGAAGGTCGCCCGCCGCTTCGATCCCGACGTAATGCTCGGGGTCGCTTCGCACCGCATCTGCCATACAGCCTTCCTGCTCGGTAAAAAAGCGTACGTTTTCGACGACACCGAGCATGCAGCGCTCGAAATCTTGCTTTATAAGCCGTTCGCAACCAAGATTTTCACGCCAGACTGCTTTTATAAGGAACTGGGGCCGAAACAGGTCCGCTACCCGGGTTACCACGAGCTCGCCTATCTCCATCCCGCAAGGTTTGCCCCTGATCCTGGTCTGCTCAAGGAGGCGGGGCTTGCCGAAGGGGAGGCATTCAGCATCGTCCGTTTCGTATCCTGGGACGCGAGCCACGATCTGGGCCAGCGCGGCATTGCAATGGCTTTGAAGATCAGGGCGGTCGAAGCGCTCGCTCAATACGGGAGAGTTTTGATAACTTCGGAAAAAGTCCTGCCGGCAGAACTCGAGCAATATCGCTATAGCATTTCGCCGGGCAAGATCCATCATTTTATCGCGCAAGCCGCGCTCGTTTTCGGTGAGAGCGCGACTATGTGCTCCGAAGCGGCGGTCCTGGGGACGCATGCGATCTTTTGCGACTTCAACGGGCGCGGGTATACTGATGAAGAAGAGAACAGGTACGGACTGGTTTTTAATTTCCGCCTGGATGAAGAGAGCGTCAAGCGCGCTATCGGCCGGGCCGAAGAACTGCTCTCAGATCCGGATTTAAGGATAAAGGGGCAGGAAAAGCGCGCGCGCCTGCTAAAGGACAAGATCGATGTGACGGGGTATATGCTGGAGCAGGTGCTGAACTGATGATGATCGGATACA
>CAYTAV010000038.1:0-3556 GCA_964435875.1 uncultured Gammaproteobacteria bacterium | reverse complement strand
TATGTGCGGCATCGCAGGCGCAATAAAACTTAGCGGGATCGGCGGCAAAGAAATCATTGAGATCAAGGAATCGAACCGCATCCAAAAGCACCGCGGGCCGGACGACGAGGGCCTTTTCCATGACGAATCTGCAGTCCTTGGCCACGTCCGGCTCTCGATCATCGATCTGTCTTCCGCGGGGCATCAGCCCTTCCTCTCCGAAGACGGACGTTTCGTCATGGTTTACAACGGCGAAATCTATAATTATATCGAATTGCGCGATGAGCTCGAAAAATCCGGCCGCAAGTTCAGGACCAGGACCGATACGGAAGTACTGCTCGCGTGCTACCTCACGTACGGTCCGGAATGTCTAGGGAAATTGAACGGGATGTTCGCTTTCGCCGTCTATGACAGACAGACGAGAAGCCTGTTCGCCGCCCGCGACCGCTTCGGCGTCAAGCCTTTCTACTACCGGATTTTCGGGAACTCCTTTTATTTCGCTTCGGAGATCAAGGCTCTGCGGAGCGCCGGCAGCCAGGCTCTGCACGCCGATCCGGGCGCGATGCTGGACTTCCTCTGCTTCAACCGGACGGACGTTTCGGGCGATACGTTCCTCGCCGAAATCAAGCGCCTGCCGAAAGGGCATTGGGGCGTTTTCGACAGCCGGGGCTGGCGCATGGCAAAATGGTGGGGTCCAGACGCTTTTCTCGGGAAATCGGAGGGCATCAGCGAACAGGAGGCCTGCCGCCGCGTCGAAGAGCTCATGGTCTCGTCCGTAAAATTGCGGATGCGCAGCGACGTGCCGGTCGGCTCCTGCCTTTCGGGAGGCCTCGATTCTTCGATCCTGCTCGGCATCGTCAGCGAGCACTGTTCGCCGGAGAACTACGAGACTTTTACAGCCGCTTTTCCCGGCTACCGTTTGGACGAAACGCGCTATATCGATCTTTTAAGGAGGCGCTACGCGTTCGGAAACAGGCGCACCTATCCGACCGCGGACAAGGCGTTCGCGGATTTTAAGGAATTCGTGCGCCTGGCCGATGAGCCGGTAACAAGCCCGACTTTCTATTCGCAGTTCGAGGTCATGCGGCTGGCGCGGGAGCACGGCATAACAGTGCTCCTGGACGGGCAGGGCGGGGATGAAAATTTCGCCGGCTATCAGTATTTCCACGGATTCAATTTTACAGGACTCTATAGAGAAAAGGCATATTCCAGGCTGCTTACCGAGATCGCGAAAAGCATCATCCGCCATCAGGACATCGAGGCCTTCCAGACTTTCGCGTTCCAAACCGTACCAGGCGGGCTTAAGAAGGCCCTGCTCGCCAGACGCTTGAGGCACATCAGGAAAGAATTTTTTTATTCGATGGTCGAGAACAGCGAGATCTATACGGGTTTTTTTACCGTCCGCTCGCTTAATGAAAGCATAGCGGCGCATTTCAAATACAAGCTCGAGCACCTGTTGCGCGCCGAAGACCGCAATTCGATGGCGTTCGGCCTTGAAGCGCGCCTGCCTTATCTCGATTACCGGCTGGTCGAGTTTATGCTCGGAGTTCCCGCTATCCTGAAGATCAGGCAGGGCGAAAACAAGCGCATCCAGAAGCTCGCGCTCGGCCGCTATACGATCCCGGAGATAACCCAGCGCCAGGATAAGATCGGATTCGGCACGCCGGGCGAAGAATGGATGCGGACGCCAGCCTGGCAGGAGCTGACGGAAAAGAATTACCGCTATCTTTGCGAAGCCATGCCCGATATTTTCATCGGCGGAGCGGTCTTGAAATATGACTTATACGAGCGCTGGAAGATCAACCAGCTCGCCGAATGGCACAGGCAGGTATTCGGTTGACTTGCACACCTCACCCCGACCCTCTCCTTAGAGGAGAGGGAGTAATACTCCTTCTCCCTCCGGGAGAAGGCCGGGATGAGGGGAATGTAAGACAGAAAACAAACCTCACCCTATATTTCTCTCCCTAAATGAGAGGGCAATAAAACTCCTTCTCCCTCCCGGGAGAAGGCTGGGATGAGGGGTTCGATTTTCGCTTATGGATAAAATATTCTATAAAAAGGCTTTAAAAGCCAAACGCAGACAACTTAGGCAATCGGATATCGCATGTGAAAAAATATTTTGGAACAAGATAAGAAATAGCAAGATTGGTTTTAAATTTAGGAGGCAAGTTAGTATCGGAAATTTTATTGTTGATTTCTATTGTTATGAACTTAAGCTAATAATCGAAATCGATGGTGCAACGCACGGGACTAACGAGGAAATTGCCTATGATAATAAACGACAAAATTATTTAAAAGGTTTGAATTTGCACATTAGGAGATATTTAAATATAGATATCAAAGAGCGACTACCTGATGTAATGTTTGATTTGCAGGAGTTTTGTGAAAATCTAAAACACACCTCACCCCGACCCTCTCCTTAGAGGAGAGGGGGAAAGGCACACCCAACCCAACATTCCCATCGAAGGAGGGGGAAAACTCCTTCTCCCTTCCGGGAGAAGGCTGGGATGAGGGGGTGAAACAATATCATGCATAATAATATATACAAAGAAACTCTGCTTGCGACGCTTGCCAGTGCGAAGGAACAGGATTATGCTGGTTGGAGCAAGTTTGACGCGCTTAACAGCCCGCTACTCAACACGCTGTCGCTCGGCAACCCATGGCTGCGGTTCGCCTTCACGCAGATGGTCAAGGTCTCGCCAGTGAACATCCGCCCGGTCCTCGGAGTCAGGAAATCGCCCAACCCCAAAGGCTACGCGCTGTTCGCCCGCGCTTACCTCCTGCTTTATGAGGCGACCAAAGACGAAAAATACCGCGAAGAAGCGCAAAGCCTGCTTGATTGGCTGATCGCAAACCGCTGTTGCGGCCAGGAATATTTCTCGTGGGGCTACAATTACACCTGGCAGGATATCCCGCCCTTCCTGCAGAAGCAGGGCGAGCCGGCGACGATCGTCACGATTTTCGCGGCTGAAGCGCTCCTGCATGCTTACCGCTTGACCGGGAAGGCCGCCTATCTCGAAGCGGCCCGCTCCGCCTCTTTATTTTTTACTAAAAAGCTGTCATTATTATATAGTAATTCGACAGAACTGGCCGTTTCTTATACGCTCGGCCATGAAAATTCGATCGTCATCAATATCCAGGCTTTGATGGCTGCTTTTTTAGCTAAGTTAAGCCGGGAAATAAACGATCAAGCGATTCTGGATTTTGCTATTAAGCAGATCAGGTTCGTTCTGAACCGGAAAACGCCTTATCACGCCTGGTACTATACCGATCCGCCCGGCAAGTCGCCGATCAAACACGACAATTACCATACCGGAGGCATCGTCGATGCGCTTTTGGAATACGCAGAGGCCGTCGGAGACGAGGAGGTCTGGAAAAATTATTGGCTAGGCCTTGGGTATTACCAGCGCAACTTATTCGAGCCGGACGGGGCGCCGCGCTGGATGAACGACCGGCGTTTTCCGCATGACGCGCACGGCGCGGCGCAGGGGATCATCAGCTTTGCCAAAGCCGCCCGCCACAGGCCGGAATACGCGCGCCAGGCAGAGCTGATCGCCGGCTGGGCGGTCGAGAACCT
>CAYTAV010000037.1:7741-8813 GCA_964435875.1 uncultured Gammaproteobacteria bacterium | reverse complement strand
GAGGTCGCTTCGGCATCGCCGTGCACTGCCGAGAGCAGGCTGTGCAGGGCAGCCGGGGAGCTGGTTGCCCAAGTGAGCGCACCGCCCTGTACGACCAGTACCTCGCCCTCATTTCCGATAGCAAATTCGCCAAGCGTATTATTATTCGAGGCAAAAACCAGCGAATTTGCTGTTATACTATTGAATCCGAGTCCGCCTTTAGAAAACGGAAGGATAGTGATAGCTGGCTCTAAACCTAATGTAGATGTAGCCTGCCAAGAGCCTCTTCCAGAACCGTTCGACATCCAGACATCGCCAATAGTCCCGGAAGCATTGATCATGAATCCGGCGTTCGAATACAGCTCGGACAATCCAAGGTTGGAGCGCGCGCCTTCAGCGGTAGTGGAGCCAGTCCCGCCCCAGGCGACGCCTAAAGGACCCGTCGACCATAGCACGTCGGCTCCATCGGATGTCAGGAATGACCCGCTAGCACCAAGCGTCAGCCGCGACCAAGCGGCCGAAACTCCTTGCCCGGTAATCAACGCTCCGCGCAGTGCGGCAGCCGGGGTTGTATCGAGGTGATCGGAAGAAAGCAGGCTGTGAGCTGCGCCGGACGAGGAAGCGACCCAGGTCGGACGGCCGGCTACGATAGCAAGAGAATAGCCCTCGCCTCCCGCTGGTATCTCAGAAATCGTGTTAGCTCCGGATGCATAAAGTAATGAGTTTTGGATAAAAGTTGTTGTTCCTAAACCGCCCTTGGATACTGGCAGGATGCTGAATGCAGTCTCAAGGCCCAGTGTCGAAGTGGCGCGATTGATCCAGTTGGCGCCATCGTAGACCAGGACGTGCCCGTTTTCAGCCGATGAAATTGATACATCAATAATATCATTCAATGTCCCGACCGTAGAAGAGCCGACATTGACCCAGTCGCCCATATATGAATATTTATACTGCAACGTGCCGTTCGAATCACGCAGTCCGTATCCAGCCAGGCCTGTCGTAGTGCCGAAATTGAGATATCTTCCCGAACCTTCAAGGAAAATATCGCCGAAAACCGACATCCTGGCAAGCGGACTGGTCGTACCGATGCCGA
>CAYTAV010000037.1:0-7641 GCA_964435875.1 uncultured Gammaproteobacteria bacterium | reverse complement strand
GCCGCCGTCGTCGAGCCAGTACCGCCGTAGGCGATATCGATCGCGCTGCCCTGCCAGGACCCTGCGATGACATGTCCGGTCGAATCGACGATGAATTGCTGCGACGAAGTCGCGCCGACGGTCAGCATGCCGGAAGAGCTTGTCGCGCCGATACCGACATACCCGCGATTGTCGATCACGAACAGGCCGCCGGTCGTCGACGCGTTATATGACGTCATCTTCACGAGATCGCCGGTCCCGTATTCAGTCCCCCAAAGAAGCGGATCGGAGGAGGAATATTTCGCTTCGGTCCCGG
Source organism: uncultured Gammaproteobacteria bacterium (assembly GCA_964435875.1). Classification (GTDB taxonomy): domain Bacteria; phylum Patescibacteriota; class Patescibacteriia; order Patescibacteriales; family CAYTAV01; genus CAYTAV01. Next base: position 7,346 of record CAYTAV010000037.1, on the reverse strand, counting down.
TCTGGAAATAACTCTTGCTGATGATGCAGTTGCAGGAAGGGCCGTCCCAGGTCCCCGGCAGTCCGGCGACGGTGCAAGCGCCGCCGTTCTGCACTTCGCAGCCGTTGCCAGCGCCGGTCCCGGAAGCGTTACAATCGTAGTAATTCGTATCGCAGACGCAGCTGCAGGTCCCGTCGACATGGTTGTTGGCATTGACCAGTCCGATAGCGTCGCAGTTCGAGCTATTGACGCTTATCTCGCAGCCATCGCCGTCAGTATAAGAACCGTCGCAATAGGTATAGTTCGTCCGGCAGGTACTGCAGGTCGACGAGCCGATCAGCCCGCCGACGCAGGTCGTCTCGCGCCCGGCCGAATAGCAGGTCGAGTTGCGGTCGCACCACCAGTTGCCGTTGTTGTCGCAGTACGGCGAACCGGAATCGAGGCTCGCATAACAGTTCAGCAGGAATCCGCCATTCGCGACGCCGCTGTAATCCGTGCCGCCTCCGGACGTCGTCGTGTCCCCGCCGGGGGGTGTCAGGGCCGGCGTACTATAACATTGCGCAACGCCGGAATTGTTGCCGCAGATATTGTTCGGCGAGCAGTTCTGACCGGGAAAATTCGTCTCGTCGGTCTGCGGACAGGTCGAGGGGTCGATCGTCCAGTAGCTCTGCGCCTGAGCGGCATGCCCAGCGGCCAGCAGGCCGAGAGCTAGGAAGAAAAGGCAGATTGTCAGTCGGAAATATCTCATCGCCGATAATTAGTTATTCGCTTTTTGTATTTTGATTCTTGCATCTTGCAGATTAATCATTGCTTATCCATGCGCAACAGGCGACTGGCTTATACTCCGCGCAATTCACGAGCCAGCCCATTCCTCCGCCGGCATCGTCGAACTCCCAGAAAGCACCGAGCCGTCCGTTCGAATTCGATGTATAGCCGTTGCAATCGTTCGAATTCGATGTATAGCCGGGAGGCCCTTCGGCGATCCAGGCATTGCCTCCGCCAGCCCAGCTCGCCGGAATGCCCTTCTCGATCGTGACTAAAAGGTCATGCGTCCGGCACATAAAGCTTCCCGCAAACTGGGCGCTGCAGCGGGCATTGCCGGCCGCATAGCCTGACAGGGTCGAAGTAGCGAAATTGCCCTGGACTTGCAGACTGGTCGTTCCGATGAAAACACCGACCGTCCCGCCGCTCTGGATGCCGAGGGCGGTTGTCGCGACCCAATGACCGCGGCCCGAACCATCAGCCTGCCAGAGCCAGCCGACAGTGCCTGTGGAATTAACCCCGTATTCGAAAATGTCGGTAAGGCCGAGGTTGGCGCGTGCTCCAGGCGCCGTACCCGCTCCCGTCCCGCCGTTTTCTATCGACAGGACGCTGGTTGCTCCCCATTCGCCGCCGGTTACGAATGCGATCCCGGTCCAGGACTGGCTCGATGTGCCGGTTCCGCCGTAAGCCGCCCCGATCGGCGTGGACTGCCAGGTCCCCGCCGTGATATTGCCGAGCGCCGTAATCAGCGTCGTCGTAGCCCAGACCGGGTCGGAACCGTTCGAACGCAGGATATAGCCGGACGGGCCGAGCGCCAGCTTCGTCCAGACTGAAGCGTTGCGCACGATCAGGTCGCCCTGCGCCGCGGTCGTCGCGGTATCGGTATCGCTGTGCAGGGCGGAAAGCATGCCATGTGCGACGCCTGGAGTCGTCGATGACCAGGTCGGCGTCCCGTTTTCCATGACAAGGGCATATCCGTTATTGCCGGGCGGGATCTGTCCGATCGTGTTCGTGGCCGATGCGAAAAGGATAGAATTCGCAGTATAATCCGATCGTCCCGTACCTCCCAGAGCGACGGTCAATATATCAACGTCCTTATCGAAATAATTCTGGATCGAATGGTCGCCCCAAGAGTAGGCTGTGTTCCAGTTAACGGAATTATTCGCGACCGAAACGATATTACCCGCACCATCGCCGTAAAGGAGGCCCGAAGGCGACGTCGAACCTGTTCCGCCAGAGGCGACCGACAGGGCATTGACCAGAGACAGCGATTGCGCGTTTATCGAACCGGAAAAGAGCGCGTTGCCGGCGACCTCGAGAATGACGTCCGTGCTGGTCGTCGAGTTGCGTCCGATGACGACTATATGGTTTACGTTAGTCGGATAGATCAGCAGGCTGTTCGAAGAAGTCGCCCAGAATTGCGATTCCCCGCCGACGGTCGCGTCGAACGACCATTGCGGCACCCCGCCCAGCATCTTAAGGACATATCCTTCGGACCCGGGCAGGATCTGCCCGAAAGTGTTGGCGCTGGGAGCGTAAACGATACCGTTTGCCGCAAGCGTCGTCGTACCAGTTCCACCGCGAGCGACGGTCAGCGTCCCGGTAGTATCAGCGAGGTTGATTCCCAGCGAACTGGTCGCGATCCAAGCCCCGCGGCCGGCGCCCTGCGAACGCCAGAGCGAGCCGTTCGCTCCGGCCGAGTCGATCATGTACCCGGAATTTGCATAGACATTATCGAGCCCGAGCGTAGCCCGCGCCGTCGAGGTGCCTTGCGACGACCAGTTCGTCCCGTTCGAGACCATGAAAAGCGGCTGACCATTGTGCGAGAGCGCTGCGATATCTGCAATGTCGGAATCATACGCCTGGATATCGACGCCCGGACGCAAGGAAAGCGTCGTACGTACGTTCGAAGCGTCCTGCGTAGTCCAGGTAGCGCCGTTGGCGACCATGAACAGGCCGCTGGTCGTCGGCAGACTGGCAATATCGGAGAGTATCGATGAGTACGATTGGACGTTCGTACCGATGACGAGACCGAGGCTCGAGCGTGCGCTTGCCGCAGTCGTTGCTCCAGTCCCGCCAGCGCTGACGCCGAGCGTGGATGAAGCTCCCCAGCTGCCGGAAGTAAGATAAGCGATTCCCGAAGAACCTGTCGAGTTCCAGCCCGTACCGCCGTACGCGACCGAAAGGGGACCGGCCGACCAGGATGCATCCGTGCCGTTGGAAGTTATGAACGAGCCTGATGCTCCGAGTGCGAGGCGCGACCAGCGCGTCGTGCTGTCAACAACGAGCAGGTCGCCGCGCTGGATCGTTGCCGGCGCCGTATCGGAATGCTGGACTGACAGGATGCTGTGCATAGCCGCCGAGGAGCTGGCTGTCCAGGCTAGCGCACCGTTCTGCACCGAAAGCACCTGGCCGTTCAAACCGGCGGCAAGCGCTCCTAATGTATTTTCGGCGCTCGCATATACTAATGATTGGTTCACTATGGATGAAAAACCGAGTCCGCCTTTCGTGAGCGGTAATATGGAAATCGCGGGCTCGAGTCCCAGCGTCGAGGTCGCGCGCCACTCGCCTCTCCCGAGGCCGGTCGAAGCCCAGAGCTGGCCGGCTGTTCCGGTCGCATTGATGAAGAACGGCGTGAGATTGTATGCATCGGTAAGTCCGAAATTCGCCCGCGCTTGCTCGGTCGTCGAAGCTCCTGTCCCGCCCTGCTCGATCGCGAGCGTCCCGTCGATCGCGTTGAAGTCTATCCCGAGCGAACTCGTCGCGACCCATTGCGGCAGGCCGTTGACCACCTGCAGGATGCGTCCGTTCGGTCCGACCACGAGCTGGTTCAGCGTATTGCCGGAAGGCGCGTACAAAAGCGACCCGGTCGCATACGATGAGAGGCCGGTACCGCCGTAGAGCGCGCCGATCACGCCGCCCTGCCAGGTGCCGGTCGCGATCGTGCCGAGCGCCGTTATATCGGTCGTCGGCGCCCAGGCCGCATCCGTGCCGTCCGAGCGCAGGAGGTATCCGGAAGGCCCGAGCGCGAGGCGCGACCAGGTCGTCGATGCGCCGATCAGCTGGCCGGTTATCAGATCTCCGCGAACGATCGTCGTCGTGCCGGATACATCGGAATGCGTTGTCGAAAGGATGCCGTGCGGGGTCGCCGAAGCGGTCGAACTCCAAGCCGGCACGCCCCCGACCATGGAAAGGATCTGGCCGTTGGCGCCAGGCGCGATCTGCCCGAGCGTATTCCAGGCGGAAGCATATACGAGCGAGCTTGTAGCCCAGCTCGAACGGCCCGTACCGCCGAGCGAGACTGTTAAGAGGTCGACATCCTTATCGAAATAATTGGCTGACGCATGGTTGCCCCAGCCGTAAGCCGTATTCCAGTTCGCTGAATTATTGGCGACCGATATGATATTGCCGGCGCCATCGCCGTAAAGCAGCCCGTAGGGCGAAGACGAACCGGTGCCTCCGGAAACGACCGACAGGGGGGCCGAGAGTGAGATCGTGCTTGCAGTTATGTCCTGGACGAGGATGTCCCCGACAACTTCGAGCTTATACCCCGGAGAGGTTGTAGCGTTCGATCCGACAACGACCGTCCAGTTGGTATCAGCCGGATAGATCAGGAGATTGTCGGTCGACGAAGCCCATGCTCCCGCCTGTCCGCCGGCCACCCCGACAAGATCGGGCATCCAGGATACGGTGCCGGCGCCGTTCGTCTTAAGTACATAGCCGGGCGCTCCATCAGAAGACGGCAGGCTGTAATTGCCGATCCGCAAACCGGATGTAAAGCGTCCGGATCCGTAAACATCGAGCGTATAGAGCGGCGATGACGTACCGATGCCGACGTTGCCATTATTAAGTATCGTAAGGGCTGTCGATGTGCCTCGGATAAAATCGACGATCCTTCCTCCTCCGGACTGCGTTACGGTAAGGGCGGAGCTGTCGGAACTGGTCGATACCGTAAGCGCGTTTAGGAAGCTCCAAAGTCCGGTAACGGAAGTATTGTTCGCGGTATTCGCATAACTTGACGCGGAATATCCCCCGAGCCGGTCGGCGTTCAAGGCCTGCGCGGATGAAGTAATGAATTTGCGCGGACGCATCGTGTCCCCGTTGAATACGACCTCGAGATAAAGCTGGCCGTCGAAGGAAAGCGATGAAAGGTCGGTATAAGCTCCGAGATCCTCGTTGATAACGCCGCCTTCGACGCGCGGACGGTTGTTGATCCCGCCCCCGACAGTATAGGAAGTCGTAGTTCCCGCTACGGTAATCGTCCCGGCTACGGTATCGAAATCAGTGATCAAGGCCGCCTCGCCGCCGGCCGCATCGGTCAAGTGCTGGCCGACGCGCAGGGTCGTCGTAGCCGAGGCAGAATTATAATCTATCGTGATAGTATCGGCATTGACCGTCGCGCTCGTGACGACTCCGCTGAAGCTGGTCGAAGCGATGCGGTCTTCGCTCCAGATAGCGGCCCCGCCCGCCGGTACGCTGAACAGCCTGAACGTCATATCGTAGTTGCCGTCGGCGAGCGGCTCCCCGTCGGCCTGCAGGATCTTCCCCGTGAAATTGATATGCGGGGAAACGGCAGCATGCGCTTCGCGGCCAGCAACTGCCGCCCAGATGGCGAAAACGGCTATTAAGATTGCGAGCTTGTACTTGTTCATCGAATGAATGCTAATGCCTGGTTCCTGATATCAGATAAGATAAACTGGCTGATCATCGTATTTGGCATTTGGTTGGTCATTTGAAATTTTGCATTAGAAATCCTAATAGATATTCTTTACCCAGCCGAACATGTCTTCAAGGATCCGCAGGATCATGTCCAGGATCGATTCGCGGCGCTTGGGCGTCATGAACGTATGGTTTTCCGATAAGGCGACATTACCTCCCGAATCGTGAGATTCAACGCGGAACGAATAGACCGTCCCCGGCTTGAAGGCTGTGATCACGATCACGTGTTCACGGGCGTAATCTTCGACAAAGCTGGTCTTCTCGGCCGTGCTGGTCGCGATGTCCATCACGCCTTCCTGATAATAGATCTGGGAAGTGGCTGGTTCGTTAGTCAGCCAGGAGATGATGGTCTGGATCTTATTGCCTTTGTCCAGGAATACGGTCGAATTAGTCTGGATGCGGCTGATCTCCGGAGGGCGGTCCTCCTCAGAGGTCGAGAAGATCGGGATATTCTGCCGGGCGATGTTCCCGGCCGAATCCTCGGACGAGAGCTCGATCTCGTACGTTACGCCTTCCTTGAATTCGTCGATCGTAAGGTCGTGCAGTGCGGATTTCGCGTTATCCTTGATCGTTTTCGATTCGTCCACCGAAAGCTTGCTGCCGCGGTAGGGCGTGAAGCGGACCGCCGAATCGGCTTCGCCGTTAGTTATCCATTTGAAAGCCGCGGTATGCGTATCGATTATCTTGATGTAGTAATTCGTGATGACCAGGGTCTCGGCTTTGGTCCGGAACGTATAATCTTTTGTGCGGGCAGTCGGGCCGTTCTCGGTCTTCGACCGGACCTGGAAATGGTAAAGCTTGTTCGGTTCAAGATTATAGACCGTAACGGAATGGTCCTTGACGTAATTATCCGCATTACCGACCGCCTGCAGGTAAGGCTCCGGCGAACCGGGCGCGTATCTTTCTTCCGGCGCGATGGCGACAAGGGAATTTGCGTCCGTCGTCGTCCTCCATGTAATGACGGCCTTTTTCGCTTCGACCTCTACCTTGGGGTCGCCGATGATCACGGTCGCTTCGCCGGTCTCGCGGCCTTCTCCGACGCGGGCCAAGAGATCCCTGATGCGCTGGTTCGCGCGGGCGAGCAGGCCTTCGCGTTCAGCCAGCCGGACCAGGAGCTCCTTGTTCTGTCCGCTAAGATCTGCTGGTTTTTCACCGGGCTTCAAAGGCTCCTTGGCGGTCCCCGGCTTAGTCTTAAAAACCACATCTTTTGAATATCCGACATTGCCGTGCGCATCGCTCGATAGCGCGCGCATATGGTATTCGGTGTCCGGCTCAAGATCTCTTATGATGACTTCGTGCTCGGTTGTCGACGCCCATTCTCCGAAGATACTGCCGTAAGACAGATCTTTGCCGTATTGCGAAAAGCTGGTAGCATCTTCATCGGTTTTCCAGCGGAGCTTGGCTGATTCGCTTGAAAGATCCAAAAGTTCGACGGCAGTAACTTCCGGCGGGAACTTGTCAGCTTTGTCGATGATCAGTATTCCCCCGCCGCCAGAAACCTGCTGGATCACCTGCGTGGTCGAGCTGGCGGCTGCTGTGCCTCCGGAAACGCAGGTGCGTACGGTAGAATCGGTTGTCACCCCGCCATTATTGCGCTTCGACTTGACCTTGTAGTAATAAGTGGTTGAGGGGGAAAGCCCGGAAACCGTCACATCATGAGATGTCGTTTTCGCGCTGATGCCCTGCTCGTGCGAGTCAGCCAGGCTGGCTGCGGTATCATAGATGACATAGCTGTCTGCTACGTGATCGGTCGTCCAAGTGACTCTGATGCCTTCATCGACGGAAGAACAGGCGATGCCTGTTATGACCGGTCCGTCGAACGAATACATGACCGAGTCATAGATGACATAGTTCTCTCCGACCATCGCGGCATTCGCATCCATTGC
>CAYTAV010000036.1:0-9210 GCA_964435875.1 uncultured Gammaproteobacteria bacterium | reverse complement strand
CTCATCAACGCCTGGATCGCTACGGTTGCCCAGGCGACACCGGCAACGCCCAAAGCGGGCAGAAAAGCCCAGCCGTACATCAGGGCCGGATCCAGGAAAACGTTCAGGAAAAAAGCGAAGATCAGCAGATTGCGGAACGTCCTCGTATCGCCGGTCGCATTCAGTATGTTATTAAGCATGAACGTCATCATAAAGAAGATAACGCCGTAGAGGATCACGTTCATATACCCGACCGAATAGGCAAGATAGGCCCCGTCGGCTCCGAGATTACGGAAAAGCGCCGGTGATATCAGAAGACCGGCCAGTGTTATAAAAACCGAGGCTATGGCGCCGAACGAGATGCCCTGCGCGTAGTAAGTGCGGGCGAGCTTTTGATCGCCCGCACCAAAAGCGTTCGCCATCAAGGCGGTCGTACCGATCGCAATACCTTGGGCGATGGCTAATAAAATAAAGAAAACAGGGAAAGAAAGCGACAAGGCGGCCAGAGCATCTGTCGAGTATCTGCCTGCCCAGTAAGTATCGACTACGTTGAACATCGTATTAAAGAAGAACCCGATGCTGGCCGGGACGGCGATCCTTCTTATCAATACCGGGATTTTCTCTGTTGTCAGGTCGTTCTGTCTATTCATAATCCTTTTTATATTGGCCCCTGAATGATATCATCAGGTTAATTTCTGAACAAGTGCGCAATGATAAAAAATTCATCTTTAATAGGACGTCGAATCCCTTAGAGTATTACAAAACCGCCCCGCTATCAGCGGGGCGGCGCCTTTTTGATCTTTTTGTCCTGGCTAGTAATAATACTGCCCGGTCCCGGTCCTAGTCCCGGCATAATCATACCTCGGCTGGTCATAATAACCGTAGGAGCCGCCGTAATAGCCGTAATCATACCTCGAGTATGCATACCGTTCCTTGACGCTGATCTGCTTCGTATCCAATTGCCGGTAGCCTCCGCCATTGACCGAGACATAGACTCTGATATCGTAATCACCTGCCGGCAGCTTGCCGAAATTATTATAGGAATGGCTGTAGGGCCAGTTCTGATAATGCGGGTATTGCGTCCTGGCATCCAGTTCGCGCACCAGTTCTCCGCTCCCGCGCTTCAGGATCGCATGCCTGATCGTGAAGTAATCGATGCCGCGGATATTAGAGATGCTGGTCAGCACGATCATGTCTTCGTCGGTGAAAAAATCGCTTTTTGGCGCCGGCATTTCATAAGTATACCCGTATGGATGATTTATGCCGTCGTCGGTTTTCGTCCAGCCATAGCGGTAATAAGGGTCGTAATACCGCGCGCCGGTAACCGTGAACGTGCGGGTGTTGAGATAAGTGTATGATCCCCCGTTTAAGCGGATGTAAGTTTTAAGGTCATAAGTGCCCGTATCCAGGCGTCCGAGGTTCGAATAAGCATAGTATTCTCCGGTCTGGGCATAGCCCAAGCGCTTCTCGCCGGACACCGACGCCTTGACAACGCCGCCTCCCTGGCGGACCAGTTCGTGCTTGATCTGGATGCTGTCCACACCCTTGATGTTCGAGATTTTCGTTAGGGCGTTGACTACATCATCGCGGCCGAATTCCGTGTCCTCCCGCAGGATCTGATAGCGTCCGCCGCCCCGGTTGATTATCCCTGCTCCGGTCGTGGTCCAGCTGAATGAATAATTGACTGGATCGCGCCTGTAAGAGGCTTTCCTTATCGGCTTTACAGCCCTTTTCACAGCCGGCCTGTAATCAGCGTTCTTGGCAGCCTTGCCACGAGCATTATAGCCAGTCTCGCGCCAGCCCTGATTTTCGCTTGGATTGCATGGATCGCCGGCCTGATAAGCTTTGTCCGGGTCGCAAGATCCGCCGTACGAGTATCGGCGATAGCCATAATCATATTCATCGCGATAATCTCCGTACCTGGTTTCGTCAGAATAATTGTATTCATATTTGACCCTGCAATCGCCATTGCCGACATCGAAGCGCTTCCTGTCAAGCTGTTGATAGGATCCGCCGTCAATGCTGATATAAGCCCTTAACTCATACGAGCCTTCAGGTAGCGGCTCGATGCCGTTCCAGTAATAAGTCTCCGACCACCAGTTGCGGTACGGCGAATAGACCGGAGAATATGCATCCCTGATGAATTCTCCGCTAGTCCGCACGATATCATGCCTGAACTGGAAGCGGTCAACCTCCTTGATGTCATATATCCTAGTCAGGAAGAAGATGCTCTCGTTCCTCTGGAAGCAGTATTTCTCACCCTCCATGATGCTTGAATTTCCTCCGCTAGTCCGCACCCCCGAACCCATGACCGTTGAGCGGTACTTGTAGCTTGGGCTGTAGGCATCGGTTTGCGGAGCGATCAGCGCCAATATCAGCGCAAACGAACTGATAATGATAGTTTTTTTGCTCATAAAATAGGCATTATATTAGATAATTTACATCATTTAAGCGTCAGGCTTCCGCTATCTGTCGTCTTGAGAGATTGATTACCTCATTTTAGCGATAATGTCAAGGATTTGGTTATTTTTTACCATATGATTATTAAATTAAGATTAAGAAATGCAAAATACCCGTTGGAAGACGGGTATTGGAAGTTTGAAAGCGCCAAGCCGAGACGGCCTGGACGCTGCTGGGCTGGCAACTTCAGCAAACAGAGGTTATTTTTTCCATTCCGGATCCTGGCGGACCAAGAGGGAGCCAGCGTTTTTCGGATCCTCCATTATCTCCAGGACCACCCTCTCCATGCGGGCTCCCTGCGATCCTTTCACGAGGATGATGTCGCCCTGCTCGATACGGTCCTGCAGAAAGCGGCCGGCTTCGTTCTGTGTAGTAAAATTAAAAATCGCGCTTTTTGTCATTCCGGCCTTTTCTGCGCCGCGGGCGATGCCCTTTGCTTTGTCGCCAACGGTCAAAAGGAAATCGAAGCCTTTTTTCGCGACCTCGGCGCCGACTAGCCGGTGTCCTTCCTCGCTATAACTCCCCAGTTCCAGCATATCGCCCATGACCACGTAGATCCTGGCTTTCTTGCCTTTAGGGATCCTGGCCAACAGCCGCAAGGCTAGCAGCGAAGATACGGGCGAAGAATTGTAAGTGTCGTCGATGATCATCGTGTGTTTGATCCCCGGGATGACGACCATCCGGCCCTTCGGCGGCTTATATCTTTGCAGTGCTTCGGCGATCCCGACCAGGTTCATGCCGTAGATCTCCCCGACGGCAGCTGCGGCAAGCGAAGCATAGACCGCGTTGTAACCGATCGATCCGGGCAAGAAGACAGGCACTGCCGATCCTCGGGAGACCAGCTTGAAAGAAAGGCCTTGCGCGTTAGCGGCACCGCCCGCCTCGAAACCGTCAGCATCGCGGAAGCTGATCGCTGGTTCGATCCCCCTGATATCAGCTTGGTGCTCCATCGAATATTTCACGACTTTTGCTTTGACCTCTTTTTCCAGTGACGCCACCCGCTCATCATCCGCATTCAGCACTGCCCAATCGCTTTTTTCAAGGTTGCGTACAAGCAGGCTTTTTTCCTTGCGCACCGCATCAAGGCTCTTGAAAGCCGCGAGATGCGAATGGCTGATCCCTGTAATTATGCCGATATGGCAGCGGGCTATCCCGGTCAGATAGGCGATATCACCCGGCTTGTCTGCGCCCATCTCAAGGATCAGAACCTCGGGATACTGTTCGTCTGTAGCAATAAGCAGCCCGATGCCGCGCAGGAATACGCGAAGCCAGCCTAATGGCGACCTGCCTGCCGAATCAGCCCCGATTATTGTCAGGGGCAAGCCGATTTCATTATTATAATTCTTGACGCTTCTGCGGGCTGGACGGATGCTTGATACGACAGCGTATACCGCTTCTTTTGTGCTGGATTTTCCGACGCTTCCGGTAATTCCGATGATCTCCGGCTGGTATTTCTGTATTATCCGCTGAGCAAGGAATCTTAGTATGTTCTCAACAATCCTTTTCATAAGCCTGTTTGAAATATTTATACGTTAATCCTGGCTAATTCGAACCGAGGCATGCAGTAGTCTAGCGCCGCTCCTGAGGAACCTTCAGCTGTTGGAGGACGAATGGAGCCAGTTCCCCGAACAAGGGCACGGCCGTGCTTTCGGCGAATTTTGCGTCCTTGGGCGCATCGATCTTTGTCAACATGACGAATTGCGGATCGCTGACTGGCGCGAAACCGATGAAAGTATGTATCGTTTCTTCGCTGTAGCCGCCTTGCGGCGACGGGACCTGGGCGGTGCCGGTCTTACCTGCGACCCAATAACCCTTGATCTGCGCCCTCTTCGCATGCCCGTTCTCGACGACGCCGACCATCATTGCGGACAGGAGCGACGCGGTTTTCTGCGATATGACACGGCGGACCTGGGTCGGGCTCGTGTCTTGGGCCGGGCGGCCGCTGCAAGCGATCGATTTGACGATATACGGCTTCATCAGCATCCCTCCGTTGGCGATTACGGCGTACGAAACCGCCATCTGCAGCGGAGTCACGGTAATTCCCTGTCCGAACGAGGCGGTAGCGGCATTGATCTCTCTGACATTCTTGGTAAGCAGGTTGCGCAGGTCGCCCTTGCTCTCGGTCTCCAGCTCGATGCCGGTCTTCTCGCCGAAACCGAAACTCTTGAGATATTCCGCGAATTTAAACGGACCGATCGACTCCATCGCGAATATCGCTCCCGTATTCAGCGAATTCTCAAGCACTCCGGCCATCGTCACTCGGCCGTGACCTCCATGCGTCTCGAAATCCGAGTTCTTGATCGGCTTTGGCCAGCCTTTTATCATGATACTGCCCTTGTCGATATAGGTAGTATGGGGAGCAACCTTGCCTTGGTCAAGAGCCGCCGCCATGGTTATCGGCTTAAAAACCGAACCGGGTTCATATTGCCCGAAAATCGCCGGATTGTTGAAAAGCTTGATATCCTGTACGTCTTCGTAATCATTCGGATCATAATCGGGGTAGGAGCACATGGCGATGATCTGCCCGGTCGCCGGCTCGATGACAATCACGCTTCCTCCCGTAGCCCCGTGCTTCTCGACCGATTCCTTCAACTTCTTGCAGGACTCATACTGGATATTGCGGCGCAAGGTCAGCACTAGATCGCAACCGTCCTGCAGTTTTTCCTCCTGCATGTCAGCCAAGATGATCATCCGTCCGTTTGCGTCCCGCTCTCCCTTGAGATAGCCTTTCTTGCCGGATAATTCCTCCTCAAAGAAGCCTTCCAGGCCGTAGCGGCCGATCTTCCTGTCTCCGGAGAAACCGACAAAGCCGATCAGCTGGGTGCCGACCAGCCGTTCCGGATAATAACGGTGGGATCCGTAATTGATGCCGACGCCCGGAAGATCGAGCTCCCTGACTCTGGCCGCGGCGCTTTCACCGGCCTTTTTCGCGATTACTTCATAAGGATCCCCGCTCTTCATAAGCGCCTGCAGATAAGCGGCTATCTTCTCGGCCTTGAATCGTTCGCGATGATAGTTCTCCAACGCTAGAGTTTCCTCTGCGCCAGCTACCTGCGTGCTGCTGGCGGCCTTAGCCTGGGAATAAGTGAAATAGGGCTCGTCGATCGCGGCATACAGGGCTTCGGCGACGCGCAAGCGTTCGCTTTCCGGCACGCGGTCCGGCTGGACGAATATGTCGGCCAGCTTCATATTCATAGCTATCGGATAATCCTCTCCGCCTGCTTCCTCGATCAGAATCTTGCCGCGCTCGGGTTCGAATTCGCTCATGGCCTCATGCTGTTCCTGCGCGAGAGCGGAAAACCGGATATGATCTTTGACTTGCAGGAAAAAAAGCTTTGCGGCCGCGGCCGTCGCGCATAAAAAAATAATCGCCATCACGAACAGTGGACGATTAGCTGGATTCTTTTGCTTTGCTCTTTTCTTTCTGCCCCAACGCTTCATCTCGACGATCTTAATTTAAGAATTCACCAGCGCAGGCGATGTCCTACCTTGATGCCGGCCTAAGCCAAATCCGTAAAATCCGGCCTGCTGCAGCTTATCTTCTGGCAACAGTTTTCGGAGCTATCGAAACGTATTCTACGCTATCCGCCTTGACCAACCCCAGCGAAGAGATCTTCCCGTCGATCGTATCGAGCGATCCACGCGTCATAATTTCCAGCTCGAGCTTGATCTTCTCGTCTTTAAGCTTTTCCGCCTGGCGCGAAAGCTCGCGCATCTCGAAGCCGCGCACCGACATATCGTTCATGCAGACAAGATAGGCCAGGAAGGTGCTGACCAGCGCCGCGCTAGAGAAATATGAAAAGGCCCGCATCCATAAAAGTGCCTTCGGGCTTAGCACGGACTGTCTTTTTTTTGATGCATTCAATCTTGTCATATCGTAATTTTTTCCGCAAGACGCAGTTTCGCGCTGCGCGACCGGGGATTGGCTTCGATTTCCTCCTCGCCCGGCACGATCGGCTTTTTCGTCAGGACCTTGAGGCGAGGTTCATGAGCGCAAGCGCAGATCATCGTCTCGGGCGGACAGATGCAGCGGGCGGATTCGCGGCGCATGAAATCCTTAACGATGCGGTCCTCAAGGCTATGGAACGAGACGACCGCCAGCCTGCCGCCTGGCTTTAGCAGATCGAGAGCCTGCGGCAGTGCGTTTTCAAGATTATCCAGTTCGGAATTGACAGCGATCCTGATCGCCTGGAATGTCCTGGTTGCCGGGTGCAGCCTGGCGCGAGTCCTTCCGGGCTTCGGGACGGCGGCCGATACGGCCTCCGCGAGCTCGCCGGCGGTCCGGATCGGCTTCCTCTTCCTGGCCTCGATGATTTTTCTTGCAATCCTGCGCGAGAAGCGCTCCTCGCCGTATTTCCAGATAATGTCTGCAAGCTCGGCCTCACCTGCATTATTCACGATCCAAGCCGCGTCGCGGCCGTGCGCGTCAGCGCCGGACATCGCCATCACTAACGGCGCATCAGGTATCCTAAAAGAAAATCCTCTAGATGCGTCTTCGAGCTGATAGCTTGAAACGCCCAGATCAAATACGGCAGAGTCAAATAGCGCCTGGCGGCCGAAACGGCCGAAAATTTCTTGCTTGGCATATTTGAAATTCGCTTGGATCAATACGATATTGCCGAGCCCTTCTGCCCTGGCCGCTTCCCCGGCGCATCTTAAGGCCGCGGGGTCGACGTCGAATCCGACGACCAGCCCTTGCGGCCCGACTTTACGCGCGATCGCGAGCAAGTATCCCCCGCCGCCGACGGTCATGTCGACGCACTTCTGGCCCAATCCGGGATTCAAGGCTTTGATCACTTCATCAGACAACACCGGTACGTGCCGGTACTCAGGATGCTTGGATCCGCTCATGCCTGGATCCTGCCTGAAAGCAGGGCTTGGGTAAAAAAATTTCTAGCGTATTGGGCCCTGTCCCTGGACGTCCTGACCTTGATGCTGGCTTTTCTTGTCCTGGAAGCGAGGCTGATTTTTTTTATCATAATCATTTTTTTTCCGGATTACCCGAGCATTTCGATTTCTCCGAGCGTCTCGGCGATATGCACGCTGTTCTTTTCGGCTTCGGCCTTGAAGCGATCCCATTCGTCCTGATCCCAGATCTCCAGCCGGTCGTAAAGGCCCGCGACTACCGCCTTTTTCTCGAGCTTCGCAAACGTCCGCAGATGCTCAGGGATATTGATCCTCCCCTGGCTGTCGAAATTTACTTCCATGGCGCCGGACAGCTTCAGTCTGGCGTAAGCCCGTTTATTAGCCTGCATAGTCGAAAGCGCGGCCAGCTTCCTGGCCTCTTCCGCCCATTTTTCCTGCGGATAAACGACCAGGCACTGGTCTTCGCCCCTGGTCACGACTCCGCCTTTCTTAAGGAGCGCGCGAAACTTAGCTGGAACAGCCATCCTGCCCTTTTCGTCGAGGTTGTGGGTGTATTCGCCTATGAACATGTCTCCTCGGGATTGCCGGCCGATATTGATAATAATGCGGCCAGAACCAGCTGATTTTCTTTTAGCAGTAATCCGTAATTAGTGATTTATCAGACAAGCACGTACTGACAAATCACCATATTTCACCACTATTCACCAATACACTATCATTTTACACCACAGGCCACCCCCTGTCAAACACTCTCCGCCCCCGCGGATACAGCTAATATTTGGAAAAACCTTCCTAATTAACCATCGGTTATCAATCTTTTGATTTTTCTGAAAATAAAAAATAAATATTTTCCACAAAAACATCAAAAAACGGTTGGATTTCTCTACAACTTTTGCACAGTTATTCCACAAATAAAAAACCCGCGTGTTTGCGAGTTGCTGTCAGGTAAGCTGGATCGCTCCTAGTCTTTTATCCGCGGTTATTCGCTTTCCTAGTTATGTGCGGCGGCTTGTCATAAACCGGCAAGACGATCGAATACCCCCTATCTCCATCATCCTCGGCTGTCGGATGCGTGCCCCTGACCGGGATGCCGAGGGCGTAGCCGAGGGTGTTCGCCGTAACGATGCCGATGCGCAGGGACGTGAACGAGCCTCCGCTGTTCTCGACGATGATTCCGCCGAGGTCCTTGAGGCCCAGATTTTTGCTTCCCAGCAGGCTGATGATCGACGGCAGAAGGAGTTCGGCCTGCCGCCGCTCGGCTTCGAGCTCATGCTCGGCGATCGTCGCTTCCCCTTCCCTAAGCTCGAGCCGGATACGCGTATTATTATCTTTGATCGTGTTGATATAGAGTATGGGCATACATGAAATAAAGCCTGAAGAATTAATTATAATTGTGATTTCTCTTCTTTTCAAGATATTTCTGGATAAAATATCCCACAAACGCAAAAAATAATCCAGTAATAAGGAAGGTAATTATGACGACTCCCGCTACATCGTCATTCGGATTCATATGCCGCAATACTGCTATTGCGCCCCCAGCAATCATCTCGCCGAAGACAAAACCGCTGATTACTCCCGTCTTTGCGTACTTTCCCGCAAGTTCATACGCAAGGCCTGCACCAAACAAGACTGAGCCGAAAAAAACAAAAGCGGTCCATGGCCAGCTCCATCCCTTAACATATATATTCCCAAAGAATGGAATCAGCAATATTCCTACTGTCAAGATTGCAGGCCGAATAATAACTTTTGCATTTTGTATTGTAGAAATTTCGATTAAGGTGTAATAAGAAAATTATTATTGGGAATTTATGGGTCAATTTTCCTTATTTACTTCGTAAATTGATTCCAATTATTTTTCCTCTTCCAGCGATTCAAGCCATCTTCTTAATTTCAGCGCAAAGGCTT
>CAYTAV010000035.1:8103-9443 GCA_964435875.1 uncultured Gammaproteobacteria bacterium | reverse complement strand
TGCCCCGGCAGGATATTTCAACGCTGGCGCCGGGCGCGAAGCTCGCGAGGCCGGCTGTCGGATCCGACATCTTAAACAGCTCGAAACCGTCAGCCTGGCAGGCCGTATCCTTCAGCACGAGCAACGCGGGACCGCTGATCTCCGAGCCTTTGTTCCTGATCGTAGCCTTGACCACTGCCTCGCTGTCGACCCAAGGGTCCGGCGGCGTTGAAACTGCATAACCGATTTCAAGGTCGTAAGAAGACGCGGACAGCACCCGCAGGGCGGTGAGCAGAAGCGGCAGGGCGGCGGCAGTCATGATGGCTGTTATAGCCTTCTGGTTCATGGTTCTATCTTTTTGTAATTTAATAAGGAGATGATATCAGGCCTGGGGGGTATCAGGGAGGCGTGAGTCGCCGCCTATCTTACCGCACCGCTGTAGGCGATTGCCCGTACGATGTTCCAATCGCGCGCATCGAGGGGGCCGCGCCTTGATACCGAACGGAAGGTTTTGACCGCCGAACTTTCGGAAAGCAGGCTGCGTTCCGGAGGCAGCAGCCCGTAAGCCATGATCATGACCGCCGAACTGTCGCTCGCGGACAGGCTGTCCGGTTCCCGTCCATAGAATTTTCTGAAATCCATGCGCGCCTCTTCCTCTGCGGACTTGCTGCGCGCCGCGGGCCAGCGCCCCTTCGCAATTTTAAGCGCGTCGCTCCATCCGGCAGGACCGGACGGCAAAGCTCCGTAAGCCCGGTAAAACGACCATAAGACCCCCGCCCTTTCACCCGAACCCAATACCCTGGCGGCCTGCGTGCCGTAAGCGATAAAATCCCTGGCCTCAGCCCGCCCTTCGCCGCCCGCTTCAGCGGCTTTTGCCAGGAGCAGGGCGTGTGCTGCTCCTATCTTCTGTTCAAGGTTTAAGTCGCGCTGGCCGCCGGAGAGGCTGATGAGCTGATCGAACTTTCCTTCCGCTATCGAAGCTGATTCGCGAGTTATCAGCTCGATCTCGACCTGTCTCGCATCCGCCGCGTATCCGAGTACCTCGACTGTGCCGGACGACAGGCCCTCCTTTCCAGGCGCTTCAAAGGCATACCAGCTGCCTGCTGACCAGGTTCGTGCGACGAAGCTTCCCGCGTCCTCGATCGTTGTTGCACGGAGAAACTCCGGACTACCTGCTCCCTGGAAATACAAGCCGCGGCCCTGCGGCCGTCCTTGCGCGCCAGCATCAAATCGCAGCTGGATCTCCGACGGCAGGCTATCCTGTTCCTGGCCGTTGATCCTTAATGACAGCGAAATCTTCGGTCCCGGCGGCAATTCCTCGCCGACAGCGAGCGGCACGGCGGCCCTTTCACCGTCTGCAA
>CAYTAV010000035.1:5549-8003 GCA_964435875.1 uncultured Gammaproteobacteria bacterium | reverse complement strand
GCGCAATGATAAAATGCCTTTCTACGTTCTTAAAAAATTTCTATAGCCTTAATTCTAGATCAGATTAATAAAACCGCAATACATAATACATGATGCAAAATACAACAAAATTCACCCGATCTCATAAATAAACACCCTGTTCTCGTAATTATAGACCTTGCTGCTGGGAAGATAGAAATTCCTGCTTTTAGACAGCCAGGCCAGGCGGCCGGGACGGGGATCGAGGTTGATCGCCTGCTTGATCTCGAGGTGCGGGATCGCGACGCCGTTGGAAATAATGATTGTTCCGGGCTTGCACTCGAACTTGAATTTCTTCCCAAGCTCCCTGACTTCCTCGACGTTCAGATAGCAGTATATCAGATCCGCGTCTTTCACATCGATCTGGTAAAGTTCCTTATAAAGGATGTGGATCGACGAGAACCTGAGGATCTTCTGCGTTTTGGCAACCAGCCAGGGATAGAACTGGTATTCTATCCCGATCCGGACCGAACGCGGGAAGCGCTTCTTGAAAAAATGCAGGAAGCCGGATTTGCCGCAGCAGAATGCGTAGACCCTAGGGGATGAATTCGTATCCAGGTTTATCTCGTCGACCAGCTTCTTCATGACCCAGGGGCGCGACGGGAAGAAGGGGGAAAATCCGCGTAAAAAAAGATCTATGACAAATATAAGCAGGATAAAAAAAATTATGACCGCAAGCGAGATTTGGATGATGGCCGCCAGCATATTTTTAGAAATTATTTTATATTCTGCTGTTTGATCCGAAGTATTCGAAAATTTAACGCACTTTCCATGTCTTAGGTATCATTATAGCATTTTTGCATGAAATTAACAGCAAATTTCTTTATAATCTGATGATTGACCGCCTGCCTGGCGCAGACTATAATTACTGTATCAGGCTTCGATTATTCGTATTTTATTCGCACCAGTTCCCAGCTAAACGGCCACCTGCCAAGCGTATTTGCCAGCCGCAGCCGCGATTGGAAAACCGTTATTGGGAATTGTGATACAATTTATGGAAAACGGCTCGTCCCTTTCTGGGAAAACTTTGCTGGTAGTCAACACCGGCGATTCGAGGAAAAAGTTCATCTTGAAAAGGCTCAAAAAATTTGGACTCAAGCTCGTCGTGATGAATAAAAATGTGAACTGGGCCCAGCCTTATGTCGATGAGTGGATCCTGACGGACAACTCGAACCATTCAAAGGCGCTCGACGACCTCGAAGCCTTCCTGTCGGCGCGCAAGGATATCCAGATCGGCGGCGCGCTGACTTTCTGGGAAGATGACGTCCTTTTGACCTCGAAAATCACGGACAAATATAATCTGATCGGCATCCCGTACAAAACGGCGAAGAAAGTCAGGAACAAATACCTTTTCCGGCAATTCTGCTCCGAAAACGGCATCAATGCCCCCAGGCATCTGCTGATCAAGTCGAGGAAAGACCTTGACCAGATCACAGCGGATTTTAAATTCCCGATCGTTATCAAGCCCGCTTATGGTTCATCAAGCGCATACGTCGTCAAGGTCGAGAACGGCGAAGAGCTTGCCTCGACCTACCGCTATGTCAAGAAGAACATGTCCGCATCGGTAGAATCCGCCCTGCGCGACGGGATGGATATCGTCGCCGAAGAATATATCGAAGGCAGCGAGGTCGATATCGATATCATCATCCAGAACGGCAAGCTGAAGTTCCATTCCGTTTGCGACAATTACCGGACGCAGGAACCGTTTTTCATCGAGACCCAGGAAGCTATTCCGTCGAGCCTGCCCGATAACGTCCAGCAATCTCTCGTCCAGATGGCCGAGAAGACCCTCGAGCTGCTCGGCGTCCAGCACGGCTGCATGCATTTCGAAGCCAAGGCGACGAAAGACGGTCCGGTGCCGATCGAGATCAACCTGCGGCTCGGCGGGGACGAGACCTATCCGTTCGTGCGTGAAGCATGGCACACGGACCTGGTGCGCTGCGCCGCCGAAGTCGCGCTCGGGATCTATATCGAGAAAAAAGAAAATCCGCCCCTGCCGCATAAATTCATAATCAGCCAGAATTTCCTCCCCGATCATTCGGGCATCCTCGTAAAGCTCGATATCGCCGAAGAACTTAAGAAGAAACAGAGCCTCGAGGCCCTCGAGATCCATAAGGAGGTCGGCGACAGCGTGCTCGCTCCGCCCGAAGGCTTCGAATACCTCGGCTGGATCGCAGCTTCGGGGAGCAACCTGATGGAAGCGAAAGACCGGCTCGAAGAAGCGGTCCGCCTCGTACGCTACGAAATCGCGAAGTTCACGCCAGCCTCTTCGCTCGGCAAGACGACGCGCAAGAACCGCTTTTCTTCAGCCGCTATGAACCAGCGCCTCCTGGAAGGCGCGGCCAAGATCGAACGCATCCGCCGGCTCGAGATCAAGGACCAGCGCAGCCTGCATATCGGCATCGCCTGCAATATCTTCGAAGGCGAGAACTTATC
>CAYTAV010000035.1:0-5449 GCA_964435875.1 uncultured Gammaproteobacteria bacterium | reverse complement strand
AGCGCAGCCTGCATATCGGCATCGCCTGCAATATCTTCGAAGGCGAGAACTTATCAGTCGAAGCGGACCTGACCTCGGTCGGGACCAATATCGAGAAGACCCTGAAGGAACGCGGCTACCGGGTCACCTTCTTCGACTTCAATAATCTGCCGAAGGCTTTCAACGACCTCGCAAAGAGCGACATCGGCATGGTCTTCAACGTCTGCGAGCGCATCAACGACTCGAGCCTGCTAGAACCGCACGCAGCCGCCGTGCTCGATTCCCTGCAGATACCCTATACCGGCTCGAATCCGTTCACGCTCGGGCTCTGCATCGACAAGATCCGCGTCAAAAAGCTCCTGGCTTTCCACGGCGTGCCGACTCCCCGTTGGGACTACGCTTATACGATGGACGATCCGATCGACGACAGCCTCGCTTATCCGCTGATCGTCAAGCCGGCGAATACCGACAATTCGATCGGCATCACCAACGATTCGGTCGTCGTCGACCGCGCCGGACTCAAAAAACAGCTCGAGAAGATCATCGTCAAGCTCGGACGGCCCGCGCTGATCGAAGAGTATATCGAAGGCGACGAATACGACGTTTCGATCATCGGCAGCGAGGAAGACGACCTGAGGGTCCTGCCGCTCGGCCGCTCGATATTTTCCGAACTGCCGGAAGGCTACTGGCATATCTATCCGTATGACGCGAAATGGGCCGAAAACAACGTCTATGACAAGATCGTCGTCCAGCGTCCGGCGAAAAATATCCCGAAAAAGCTCGAGTCACTGATCACGGAGATCTCGCTCGATACTTACTCGATCCTGGACTGCCATGACTACGGGCGGGTCGAGGTCAAGGTCGACAAGCTCGGCAATCCTTACGTCCTCGAGCTGAATCCGAACCCTTCGATCAATATCGGCGACATGGTCCCGGCTGTCGCCGAGCTCGTCGGCATGGACTACGCCGATTTCCTTGAGGAAATCATCCGGCTTGCGATCAAGCGCTATAAGGACAAACCGCCGTACTACCATCTGCAGGGCAATTTAATATAATAACAAAATTGCTAATATCCAATTTCTAATTTCTAAGGAAATGGCTGAAAAGCAAAAAATATACGACCTTGAGGAGCGCACTGCGATATTTGGAGAAAAAATCATTGAATTTGCGAAAAAAATCCCGAAAAACACACTAAATAATCCGTTGATAAGCCAGCTGATCAGATCTGGAACCAGCGTCGGTTCGAATTATTGTGAAGCTGATTGTGCGGAAAGCAGGAAAGATTTCGAACACAAACTCGCAATCTGCAAGAAAGAAAGCAAAGAAACCAAACATTGGCTACGCATGGTATCGAAGGCCGTTCCAGAACTACGAAGCGAGGCAAGGATTTACTGGCAAGAGTCAAATGAGCTCCAGTTGATATTCATCGCGATAATTAATAAATCAAAGGCAAATAGTATTAAGAAAAAGACTAGCTAATAACTTAAAAATTTGACATTTTGTTAGAAATTAGTAATTAGGAATTTGACATTATTATGCCCATCTTGATCAGGCTGATCAAAAACCTTTCAGAAGCCCAGGCCGTCTGGCGCGCGCTTTCCCCAGGCCTGACGATCTATGACGACTGGGATTTCCGGAAAACGTTCTACGACCGCGATCCGCAGGAGATCTTTTTCTATGCGGCTTACGACGATACCGAGCCGGTCGGCCTCCTGCCCCTCGAATACTATCCCGCTCTAGACTATCTTGATTTTTTCGGAGGGGAGTTCATGGATTCCAACCGCTGTTTTACGAAAACCGGCCGCGAGGATATTATCCCGGAAATCTATAAGTCCATCAGCCGCAAGGCCGCGCTGTTCGATATTATCGGCGATGATATTTTTACGCGGAGCATGGACGTCGAGGACTATAATTACATCCTTAGGCTCGAAGGTCTTGCGGATTTCGACGCGCATCTCGAGCGCTCCTTCGACGCACACCGCCGGAAAAATTTCAGGAGGGATAAGCGCATCTTTGGCGAAAGATATCCTGGCCTAAGCCTGCATTACGGCCGCGCCGCGGATCTCGACCCTCTGTTCGAGCTCAATATCAAGCGGCATGGCGACGAGTCCTATATCTCGCTCGGGGCCATCCGCGAAGGGGTACGCGCGCTGGCAGCGGGCGACCAGCGCGTGAAAATCATGAGCCTCGAGATCGATGGACAGGTCGAAGGGGTCTATTTCGGCATGTTGCAGGGCGGGGTCTTCCACTCCCTGATCGTCGGCTCGAACAGCGAAAAATATCCGGGCATCGGGAACTACATGCAGATCGAATTCATCAATTGGGCGATCAGGATCGGCGCCAAGGTTTTCGATGCCGGGCTCGGGGATTGCGGCTGGAAAGAACGCTGGCATTTCGAGAAGGAGCCGCAGTATGAATGGTCGAATTTCTGAAATCTTACCACCACGCCCTCCCGAATCCTCAAGATTAGCATCCCTAGGTTAATACATCGACCGATGATTGTAAATTGCCGATTCTTCTGCTAACCTTATCATAAATAGAATAATTTCAATTATATGGAAAACCAAAGTTTTTCCCTCCCTGCACTGGCCAGATACCGGATCTGGATCACGGCGCTGGGCATGCTGATTATCGGCGCGATCATCATCGTTTCGATCGTGCGCGACCGGATAGTCAACCCGCAGAACTGGCAGATCTCCGTCACTGGCGAAGCGCGCATGCAGTACGCGCCTGATACGGCGCGGGTCACGCTCGGCGTGCAAGTCGAGAGGGCCAAGGATGCGGCGGAAGCGCTCAACAGGCTAAACAGCGCGACCGCGAAGATCATCGCGGCGCTCGGCAAGCTCGGCATCCCGAAGGAAGATATTGAGACGCGCAATTATTCGCTTTCCGCGCGGACCGAGAACATCAAGGATGTACCGACCCCGGCCGGATATGACGCAAGCCAGCTTCTAGTCCTGAAGATCAAGGATATCGCGACGACGACCGACCGGGTTGGCGCTGCAGTCGACGCGGCGACCAAAGCCGGAGCGAACCGCGTAGAGGGCGTCGCGTTCGAATTATCGACTCTAAGCGAGCTTAAGCAGGCGGCGAGGCTGAAAGCGATTGCCGACGCGCGCGCGAAAGCTGGTGCGATCGCCGGCGAGCTCGGAGTCAGGCTCGGCAAAGTCGTCGGCTGGTGGGAAAATTTCAATCCCCAACCGGTTTACGGCGGTTTAGACGGCAAGGGCGGAGGAGGAGAATCAGGCGGCGGTTCAGCGACGATCCCGCCTGGAACGCAGGAGCTTTACCTCGAAGCCAACGTCAGTTACCTGATAAAGTGAACTTATAAAACAAAACCGCCCCGCAAGTATGCGGGGCGGTTTTGTATTTTGTTGCTACTAATCTCTGCTTACGCCTTGATGCCGAGCTTTTCCTCGATAAAAGACACCCTCTTCTTAAGGTCGTAAATCTCGACTCTGAATATCCCGTTAACCATTTCTTTCAATTCCTCATGGCTCTTCTTTAGTTCCCCGACGCTTCTCTCAAGTCCGTCCATCCTATTCTCAAGCTTATCCATGCGGCCTTCAAGTCCATCCATGCGGCCTTCAAGTCCATCCATGCGGCCTTCAAGTCCATCCATGCGGTTGCTTAGATCACCAAACCCTTTATCCATCTTTTCATGGACATCATCAAAACCGGTTTTGACCATGGTTGCCAGGTCCTCAAGAGTAATCCCGTTTTTTTCCATATGTATTATCGATAAGTCTTATTGCCGCCTTGCAATTATACTCTATTGAACTAGGCTGTGCAAGAGATCAGCTTGTCTGAAAATTTTGCTAAAAAACAGTATTAAATCATCCAAACTATAGGTAGCAATCCCCAATAAGGATAGTTTCTTACTTCTTACTTCTTACTTCTTACTTCTTACTTCTTACTTCTTACTTTCTTATCTTCACTACTCCCTGATTAAATAGGTCGCGGATCTCATTCGCGGAAAGGCTGTAGTTGTAAATACGGACTTCATCCAATTGACCATCAAAATATTGCCCTATTATAATATCATCGCTTTCAGTCCATGATGTTACGCTTGTATCAGTTCCCCTAGATGCTCCGTCTGCATACAGCGAATATGTGGCTCCGCTTTTGGTTATTATGAGATAGTGCCATTGGTTTATGGAAGGCGAATAATCAAGATTTTCAAATAGCGTATCCGCGGCTGATTCCCCGATATCCATGTTTATCTCCTGATTTCCCCCGCCGCTGTTGTAAATGCTCCAATCCATCGTTGAAAATGAATCTCTTTTTTGGATATACCCGTATGAATCCGCTTCAATCTGGTCAGCCTTAAACCATAGCGCGATAGACATATCCAATAGATGCATACTGGAACTGTCGTTAATAGTCACATAATCCCCGTCTCCGTCGAATTTTAGTCCCAGCCCCTTCTTCCCGATCATCTTAACCGCACCGTTGATCGTCCCGTCGTTGCCTAATCCTGAGCGGTCGTAAGCGGTCGGGCCGGAGATATCGGGGCCGTTGAATGACCAATACCCGACAAGGCCTTTTTTCGCTTTACCGACCTGAGAAACCTGAAGTTTGGCCTCGCCTGCGCGGTAGAGATTCCCTACTTCGGATGCCGACAGGGCGTAGTTGTAGATGCGGACGTCGTCGATTAAACCTGGTAAATCATCTGCTATGTCCAAATTTCCGCCCATTCGCCCGGTATCCCATCCGATAGACGAATCTTCCGCCTTCAATTGTCCGTTATAATAAACCTTGCCTACCGCATCGGAGCCATACATATATGCAACGCCGGTAACATGCACCCACTCTCCGAAATTTGAATCGGAATACTGGACGCTCTGCCCGCCGTCCGCATAGATGAATGCGGACGATACGCCATTGTTGAAAACGAAGAAGCCGGTCCCGTTGCCTCCGTCAGTCCCCACGATACTGTCGATATTCTTCGTGTAAGTATTTCGCTTTATCCAGTAGCTTATCGTCCAGGCGTTTCCTTCCGTTATTATAGGTGCTGTGCCGGTTATTCTGTCATCCGCCCCGTCGAACTCCAGCGCCTGCCCGCGCTTGCCGATCGCTTTCCTCGGATTGCCCACTATCGTTCCATGATTGTTGCTGCCAGACCTGTCGATCGTCGTCGAGCCGTTGATATCCGAGCCGTCGAAGGTGTAGTGCAGTACCAAACCTTTCTTCATTGCGTTTACCATCAGCTCTGTAGAGCCGATCTTGATCGCGCTGTACTCATCCGCCCCGATGGACCACGACCCGGTGCGCGTCTCGCCGTCGATGTCGGTCGTGAAGGCCAGGTACGGATCTGCCGCGAGCGACACACCCATCCCCCGCGCGGCAGTGTCGGTCATGGCGAGGTGGAAGTCGTAGGCCGGGGCGTTTACGAAGGCAACAGTTTTGTTCCGAAATTCTGTATTCGGAGATGAAGCGTCGGAGGAGATGTTATATGTGCTCAAGGCAT
>CAYTAV010000034.1:7221-10421 GCA_964435875.1 uncultured Gammaproteobacteria bacterium | reverse complement strand
ATGCTCGGCGGATCAGGCATCAACGTGGATATGATTGTCCAGTCACGCAGCTACAACCGCCACTTCGCAGACATGTCGTTCACAGTAAACCAGGACAATCACGCGCGGGCGCTGGAAATTGCGATGGCTTTTTCTAGGAATGCTAGAAAATCCATGCAAGCAGGCATTTACGGCGACGTCAGCGATACTTGCCAAATCTCTTCCGATAAAGGCTTGGCAATCGTCTCGCTGGTCGGCAGCGGCATGAAAAGGCATTCCAACGTCGCCAGCTCGATGTTCAAAGCCCTGAAAAATATGGGAATTAACATCGAGTTGATATCGACATCGGAATCGAGGATCAGCTGCATGATCAATGAGGAAAATCTTAGAAGTGCAATCAGGGCCGTGCATGAGGCATTCATGCCAGGCTACCCATTGCGGAATTACGAGGAATAGGTAAAACCCGCCCGATATGCCAAGCCAGGGCGGGTCTTTTTATTGCTGATTTGCAGTTTAAGCATCAGCCGGCATGAGCTTCATGATTTCTTCGGCCAGCTCGCTAGCCGTCAGTTCGCGCGTATCCTTTTTCCCGCGGTCGCGGACAGCGAGACGCCCGGTTTCCATCTCCTTGTCCCCGGCGACGATGATATACGGAATCTTTTCCCCGGCCGCCTTCCTTATCTTGTTGCCCACTGTCTCGTCGGAATCATCAATTTCCGCGCGGACTCCTAAGGCGCGTAATTCGCTCTCGAGCTTTCTCGAAAATCCGCTGTGCCGCTCGCTGACTGACAAGATCCTAGCCTGGACTGGCGCGAGCCAGACCGGGAACGCGCCGGCGTAATGCTCGATCAACACGCCGATAAAGCGCTCGAAAGAGCCGAAGAGCGCGCGATGCAGGACGTACGGCCGCTCTTTCCCCCCTTTAGCATTCACGAAAGACATATCGAAGCGCTCCGGCAGATTGAAGTCGAACTGCAATGTAGAGCATTGCCATTCCCTGCCTATCGCGTCCTTGACTTTAAAATCCAGTTTCGGGCCGTAAAAAACCGCTCCGCCGACATCCTTGGTAATATTGAGGCCTTTGTCGCGCGCAACACGCTCGAGGACTTCTTCGGTGAAAGCCCAGCCTTCGTCCGTCCCGGCGTACTTGCCCGACTGCGGATCGCGCACCGAGAGATAAACGTTCACGCTTGAGATCTCGAATCCGAACGACTTATAGATGAATAGTATGAAATCGACCACCCGCTTCAGCTCTTCTTCGACCTGGTCAGGCCGGCAGACGATATGCGCGTCATCCTGGGTAAAACCTCTGACTCTGGTCAAGCCGGAAAGTTCGCCTTTCTTCTCATAGCGATATACCGTGCCGCATTCAGCCCAGCGCAAGGGCAACTCGCGGTAAGAACGGATATTTTTCTTATAGATCTGGATATGGAACGGGCAATTCATGGGTTTCAAGAGGAACTGCTCGGATTCCTTGACCGCCTCCTTGTCCTGGCTCTCTTTCAGCGTCTGGCCGACCTCGAGCGGAGGATACATGCTGTCATTATAAAAGCCCCAATGTCCGGAGGCTTCCCAGAGCCGCCGGTTACCGATATGCGGAGAGCGCACCAATTCGTAGCCGCTCTTCAAGTGCTCGCGGTACCAGAAGTCTTCGATGATCCTCCAGAGCCTTGCTCCCTTCGGATGCCAGAGCGGCAGACCCAGCCCGACGACCTCGTCGATATGGAAAAGATCCAGCTCGCGGCCGAGCTTGCGGTGATCGCGCTTTTCGGCTTCCTCAAGCATCTTAAGATGCTCGTCTAGCGCTTCCTTTTCGAGAAAAGCCGCGCCGTAGATGCGCTGGATCATCTTGTTCTTCTCGTCCCCTTTCCAATAAGCGCCCGCGACCTTCGTCAGCTTGAATGCTCCGGGATCCAGCTCGCCTGTCGTAGCGACATGCGGACCCTTGCACATATTCATGAAATCGCCCTGGCGGTAAAAGCTGATCTCTCGCTCGCCTGCTTCCAAGAGCTCTTCGGCAAGTTCGACGGTATATACGTACTTTTTCCTTTTCAGCTCCTCGATGCCCTCTCGGGCCGGCATGACGAGCTTTTCGATCTTCAGTTTTTCATTGATGATCATCCTCATCTCCTCTTCGATATGCGGCAAATCATCTTCAGTCACCTGATGATCGGCGTCGAAATCATGGTAGAAGCCGTTGTCGATCGCGGGACCGACGCCCGGTACGGCTCCGTAGAGCCTTTCAAGTGCTTGCATCAAGACGTGCGAAAAGGAATGCCTGGTTTTTAGTAAATTGTCTCCATTTTGCATACGTTTATTCATTATTCTATTTTATAACTGCTATCCTTGATTTTACTGGATTTAAACGAAAAATACCCCGCTCCAATAATCAGTAAAGTGATCACTAGAACGAGGTATTTCCCCGCGGTTCCATCTAGTTTCTTCCCGCTTGTTTGGCGGAAAGCGCTCGATTCTTTACGGTTTAGTCCCGTTCTCCGGGATCCTATAAAAGGACTCTGCTTGGTAGGCAAAGCAATCACCGCTTTAAAATATATTACTACCAAGCAGGTGATTAGTCAAGTCCTGGCTGGAAAATTTTGGGCTGGATAGCCCGTGCAGCCGGTCAGCGTTTTGCCCCCGAATAGGTTATCGCTTGCAGAACGTTCCACCCGGTAGTATCGCCCGGCACCCGGCCGAAAATCCACCGGTAGGAAGCGAGCGCAGCCTTCTCACTGGCGAGATTCCTGTTCGCGGCTTTCTGCCTAAGTCCGTACGCCATGATCGTAACGGCTGCCCGATCGGACGCTTTCGAAGGATCATAGGAGCGCTTATAAACTTTTTTGAACAGCTCCTGCGCGTTATTTTCAGCCTTTACGCTCGAGGTCGAGGGATATCTGCCGAGGGCGATCTTTACCAGGTCTTCGAAATCGGCTTTATCATTTGCCAGCCGTCCGTACGCCGACGCGAAAGATAATACGACTGCCGCCCGCTCCCTTTCTCCGAGTTTGGCCGTATCGCTGTCAACCCCGTATGCGATAAACTGCAGATTGGCGCCGAGAGCGTCTTCGGACGCTCCTTTGTATGCGGATCGCAACGCTCTGATATGTTCCTTTTCGATGCGCACCTCCTTTGATAGATCTCGTACGGCCGGCAACCTGTTGCGGATCGCTTCAAAATTCCTTTCTGCCAGTTCGGCAGCATAATCCGTGATCATCTCCAGC
>CAYTAV010000034.1:3954-7121 GCA_964435875.1 uncultured Gammaproteobacteria bacterium | reverse complement strand
CGCTTCAAAATTCCTTTCTGCCAGTTCGGCAGCATAATCCGTGATCATCTCCAGCCCGGTTTTCGCGCTTCCGCCGCCATCAGCGGTTCCAGCGCATGCCGGGCGGCCGCATGTATTTTCAGAAACACTGATATTGATCGAAAGTGAATTGTCGGATTCGTCAGATTCGACGATTTCTTCCCCAAAGTCCAGAACCGCCTCGAGCCGGTATGTTCCGGCTGAAGCGAATGTCGTGGTTGTCGTGCCGTTATACGTATAAGTGCTTCCAGGATTGACCACTAGGCTGGCACTCATGCGTTCGGTCGCTATAGCTCGGCCGTCGAGGAGGATCCTGATGGAAAACGGACCGATCGCCGACGAGCTTCCCGTATTGCTGATCGCGATTTCGTAATCGATCCTGTCCCCTGGATGCGGGTTGTCCGCAGCAGTACCGTACAGGCTGAAAGATGTAGCCGAGAGGTCGGGATAGGAGGCCGGTTGTTCGACCGCTGAGCCGCTCGCAAAATCATATAAGCGCAAGGCATTGCCGTTCTCATAGCTGATGAGATACAATGAATCGCTGGTCAGGGCATAGATTGAATTCCCGATCGAAAGGCCGTTTTCAAGGATCGCTTCACTCTCGGTGCCGATCCTGATCTTCTTTTCCAGGATTCCGCTTCCTGCATTGAATACGTAGACAATATCCTCGGCGCCCGCATACAGCCTGTTTCCGGATAATCCAACTGACCTTGCCTGCGGGCTGTTCTCCGTGTCTAAAAGATCGGTCTCGTATTGCAGGCTGGCGGAATCGACCTTGATCAACCCGCCTTCGGCGCTGTTCCGGACCGCAAAAAGATAATCAAGCCCGCCGGACAGGACTAAGCCGCTTATGCTTTGGCCCAGCGAGGAGGTTGCGCTTTTCCCTATGAAACGGATCTCGCTAAGATTCTTATAATCCGCTTTTAGCACGGAAGCTGGCTGGCGATATGCGTCATAAATATAGGCGATGTCATTCTCGGCATCCAGCAAAGCCCGCTTCTGGCCGCGGTAATAACCCTGTTCGACCATCGGCCAGGAAGGTTCGAATAATGTTGAAGATGTTATGCTGTTTGCGTTGAAATTGATGAAAAAAGGCTTGCGCGCCGTATCGTCGGTATTGGCTTGATAATCAGAAGGCGAAACGTAGGCCGTGCATAAGATCCTTGTCCCGTCGAGCGCGAGCGAAAAAGCTTTCCTATTCAGGCTGATATCGCCGACAAGCTGAAGCGTTTCGATTTTAAGCACTCTTAGCTTTTTTATGTTCGTCAAGGCGAAAATCAAATAACGGTCGTCATAAACAACCATATCGGAAGGATTGTCGCCGATCATTATCTCTTTGATCTGCTTGCTTGTGCCAGTCTTTTCAAAAACGTGCAAAAGCCCGGTATCGCGGTCGGCTATGAAGAGGTAGCTCGATGACTGAGCAGTCGAGATGTTCGCCAGCGCAGCCGCGTCGGCCGCGGCTGGGAAAAACCCTAAAACCGAAATAGCGGAGGCGGTGATTATCAGGGCGCAGATAGCTTTGTTCATAATTATTTGATATTAGATAATAATCGAGCAGGGGGCAGTTGCCCCGCGGCTGAATTATAAATCAGGCAGCTCTCAGGAAATGCAGCTGATGGATATATTATATCATACTGCTGTAAAAACAATAGGTGATTCGCAAATCAAAAACATCCGCCCGATCCATGAGGGCGGATGCTAGAACAATATCATATGGAATTACTGTTTGACTTCGATCGTTATCCTATCAACCAGCCTGGGGGCGCGCTTGATGAACGATGGTGTGAACACAAGCTCGAACGACTCAATATCAGCCTGCTGGCGTAAAAATTCCTCCATCTGCGCCTTGCTCAGTCCGACGAGGAGCGAACGATCGACGATATCGGTTCCGGCCTTGAGC
This sequence comes from uncultured Gammaproteobacteria bacterium, assembly GCA_964435875.1. GTDB lineage: Bacteria > Patescibacteriota > Patescibacteriia > Patescibacteriales > CAYTAV01 > CAYTAV01. The sequence continues at coordinate 5,200 of CAYTAV010000034.1, read as the reverse complement.
TCCATGCGGACGTCGAAAGTAGCGCTGACCGCCGCGGTCTTCATGGCCGGATTTGCGTCATTGACGCCGAATTTCACGCTGGCAGGATCGATCGGCATCAGCTCCTTAGTCTGCGGGATGCTCGATTTCAGCTTCTCATTGATCACTGCCATCGCCGCGTCCCGTTTAAATGCTACGACCTTGTATCCGGCGCTGGCTTTCATCGTGAAGCTTCCCGCTTCATCATCCGCCGCGACAGCGGTCCTCGCATCATAAGAATCCTGGTCCATCGATATCAAGACGACATCGAACTGGCTGTATTTGGCATCGATCGCTTTCTTGGCTTCCGCATCGAGCACATTCTTGATCGCTTCCGTAGCAGACGCGATGTCTGATTCCTGTATAAATTTTACTGTCTCTTTTTCCGAGAGTATCTTTCCGGAGGACTCTGCATAAATCTTATCCTGCAATCCGGCCCAAAGGCCGGGTATCGTAAACCTGATATCGCTTTCTCCCAGTTCGGTCCCCGGCTTATCGGGATAGATCTCGACATCGACGGACCCTCCTGCCGGAACGTTAACCGTCTCTTTTATGCGGAACAGCTTCTGGTCAGGCGTAAGCAGACGGGTGGTCGCCACTAGCTGCTGATTCTTGATGTAATTATTTACAATCCTGACTTTGCCCTGCATATCCTCTTTCATGATCTTCTCGCCTGTAGCCGGATACGATTCTTCGCTCGCGATCTCTTCAAGCGCTACCGTTCCGGATGCGTTCGCCGCGGTACCGGAGGCCGACCCTCCGCCAGCCGGGTCCGCTATATCGATGATCAGATTGTTACTGATCGTATCCTCTTTCGGAACAACGATCACCTTGACCTTGACGAAAGCGAAATATGCCGCGGCGCCCAGCAGCACGGCGACCAAAAAGAAGAATAGATAAACGAATTTCCGATATGCCCGCACCTTCGGAACGATCTCCTGGGCTGCCGACCTGCCAGGCTGGGAGATCTCAGTCTTCTTAAGATCGACGACATTCGCCGATGCCGCAGATGCCTGCTCCGCCCCTGGCATAGAAGGCGCAGCCGCCGCTTCCTCCTTTGCAATCTCGCGGTTGATCTTATCGAGGAATTTGTCGCGCTCGGAAATTTCAGGTTGGCTCATGCTAGCCGGCGGTTTTTCCTTCTTCGGCCGTGCAGCCTTCTCTGTTGCGCGTTTGGCATCCTCTTCCTCTTCGTCGACAATGTTCAGCTTGAAAGACTTCGGCAGGT
>CAYTAV010000034.1:0-3854 GCA_964435875.1 uncultured Gammaproteobacteria bacterium | reverse complement strand
TTGGCATCCTCTTCCTCTTCGTCGACAATGTTCAGCTTGAAAGACTTCGGCAGGTCTTCCTGCTTCTTTTTGAATGTAATCATGGTGATTTTCGACTAAAATAGGCACCGATATCGGATAGAATCCGCTTGTGGATAGTATACCATATTTTACCCAGCGGGTCCAATCAGCCCTCGATCACGGAAACAGCCTCGCCGAATGCCTCCCTGATCTTAAGCTTGATCAGATCGCTCGCGGCTATTTGGAAGGCTGTTTCTATCGTCTTGCCTCCCCCATTGCCGTCATCAATCCTTAAATAAACCTTAGTCCTCCCCCGATAAGCGCCAAGCAGCTCTTTCAAGCGGGAAAAATGCTCATGGCTAATATTATGGGCGATGCGTAGCGTTATCGATCCTTCGATCCGGCTCTTCCCGTTATGCGTTTCTCCGGTGTTATGTCCGCCGTTCATCCGGAACCCCTCGAGCAAATTGTCCGCATCCTCGTCGCTGATGCCGTGCTCTATCCTGACCGCACGGTTGGCCAGCAATTTTATCTCGTTGTCCTTATCCGATACCTTTCCCTGGCAAACGACCGCTCTGCCTTCAGCCCAGATGCTGGCGGTTTCTTTAAGGAGCCGGGGGAAGACCAAGGCCTCGGTGCTTCCTGTCTCATCTTCGAGTTTCACGAACAGCATCGATTCGTTTGACTTCGTGATTATCTTCTTGATCCCGACGATCATGCCGGCAACCGTACATGCCTCGCTTGATCTGTATTTCGCCAGTTCGCGGATCGGCACAGCCGCATTCTTAAGCACGCGCCGATATTCAGTGAAAGGATGTTCCGTGATGTAGAGTCCCATAAGCTCGCGCTCCCAAGAAAGCTTTTCCTGGCGCTCGGCCGGAGGAGCATCCTTCAGTTTGAGCGTGTAGCGTAGAACCGACGGTCCGTCCCCGAAAAGGCTGGCTTGCGCGCTCGAGGCCGCCTTGGCCGCCTCCTTGTTGTATGCCAGCATCAGCTCGATATTGTCCAAAAGCTTTCCGCGCTCCTCGAACTGGTCGAAACAGCCGCTTTTGACCAGGCTTTCGAGCGATTTTTTGTTCAGGTCCTTGTCGGTTATGCGCGTCAGGAAGTCCGAAAGGCTCGCAAATGCTCCCCCGGTTTTGCGCTCTGCGATTATCGTCTCGGCGATGTGCGCGCCGACGTTCTTTATCGCTTTGAGTCCGAACCTGATCGTGCTGAGACGCTCGCCCTCGCGGGCCGTCTCGTCCGCTTCGGTGCCGCTGGTCACTACCGTAAAAGTATCATAAGACTGGTTGATACTCGGCGGCAGGACCTCGACGCCCATGCTTCGGCATTCCTCGATCTCGATCGCTACGCGGTCAGTGTCATCCTGATCGGATACGAGGAGTGCTGCCATGAATTCGGTCGGCCAATGCGCCTTGAGGTATGCGGTCTGATAACCGATTAGCGCATAGCAGGCGGCGTGCGAACGGTTGAATCCGTAGCCGGCGAACGGCTCGATGAACGAAAAGACTTTTTCAGCGAGCTCTTTTGATATCGCGTTGCGAACGCAACCGTCGATAAACTTCTCCTTCTGCTTTGCGAGCAGCTCGGCGATCTTCTTGCCCATGGCTTTGCGCAGAACATCGGCTTCGCCCATCGAAAATCCAGCTAAGTCACGGGCAATCTGCATGACCTGCTCCTGGTAGATAGCCACCCCGTAAGTCTTTCTAAGGATCGGCTCAAGCTTCGGATGCAGGTATTCTACGCGTTTGCGACCATGCTTCCTCGCGATATAGTCAGGAATCCATTCCATCGGGCCCGGGCGGTAAAGGGCGACCATAGCGATGATATCTTCGAAATCCGAGGGCTTGAGCTCTTTCATATAGCGCTTCATCCCCGATGACTCAAACTGGAATACGCCGGTGGTCTCTCCCCGCTGGAAAAGCGTATATGTCGCCGCGTCATCGAGCGGCATCCTCTCGATATCTATATCAATGCCTCTGATCTTCCTGATGATGCGGACCGCCGATTCGATGATCGTCAGGTTCTTGAGGCCGAGAAAATCCATCTTGAGTAAGCCCAGGTCTTCGACCGGATGGAGCGAATACTGCGAAACGATCGCCCTGTCTGATGATGAAGCGTATTGCAGGGGAACATAGTCCGTCAGCGGATCCTTGGTGATCACGACGCCGCAAGCGTGGGTTGAAGCGTGACGCGCGACCCCCTCGAGCCTGCGTGCATAGTCGATGATCTGCCGGGCGCTCGCATCCTTTGAATAAAGCTCTTTCAGTTCCGGAACGATCCTGACCGCTTCATCCAGCTTCGTGAATGTCGGGATCATCTTAGCGAGCCGGTCGCAGAAATCGTATGGCATGCCTAGCACGCGCCCGACATCGCGGATCGCGGCCCGGGCAGCCATCGTACCGAAGGTGATGATCTGCGCGACATGGTCCTTGCCGTATTTTTCCTCGACATAGCGCAATACTTCGTCGCGTCGGATATCGGAAAAATCCGTGTCGATATCAGGCATGGAGATGCGGTCGGGGTTTAGAAACCGTTCGAAAAGCAATCCGTAGTCGAGCGGATCGATGTTGGTTATGCCCGTCAGATAGCAGACCAGCGAACCGGCAGCCGAACCTCTCCCCGGCCCGACAACGATCCCGCACTCTTTTGCCCAATTGATGAAATCGGATACGATCAAAAAATAGGACGGCCAGCCCATCTTATCGATAACTGAAAGCTCGTAATCCATCCTCTGCCGGCGCGCTTGATCGATTTCGGAATAGCCTTTGCCGTAGCGGCGCAATAGTCCCTTTTCGCAAAGCGAACGCAGGTACGTACTGCCGTCTTGTCCTGCGGGCACCGGGAAGAACGGCAGCTGGATCTCGCCTAAAGGGAGCTCGAGCTCGCACATCTCGGCGATTTTCAATGTATTCTCGACAGCATCCGGCACGTCTTTGAAGATGGCGTGCATCTCCGAGGCCTTGCGGTAATAGTAGTCCCCGCCCTCCATTTCCATCCTCTGGGAATCGTTCTTCTTATGCTTGGTCTGGAGGCAGAGCAACACATCCTGCACATCATGGTCTTCGGGCAGGAGATAATGCACATCGTTCGTCGCGACCAGCGGGATCCCGGTTTCCCGCGAGATGCGGATCAGGCCTTGGTTGACTGCCGGTTGCTCCGGCACGCCGGCATGCGACTGGATCTCAAGATAATATGACCCACGGCCGAAAAGCGCGTCGAATTCCAGGGCGCGCTTCTTTGCTTTTTCGTACTTATCGGCCCTGATCAGTGTCGCGACCTCTCCTTGGATGCAGGCCGAACACGCGATCAACCCTGTAGAGTGCTCTTTTAAAAGCTCCCAGTCGATGCGCGGTTTGTAATAATAGCCCTCTAGATGCGCAACGCTGGTCAGTTTTAAAAGGTTCTTATAGCCTGCGAAGTTTTTAGCGAGCAGGATAAGATGGAAATTGCGTTCATCGGACTTGGATGCTTTATTATGCCGCGATGCTTCAGCCATATAGGCCTCGACGCCGATAATCGGCTTGATGCCAGCCTTTTTCGCCTTCTGGTAGAATTCGATAGCCCCGTACATCGAGCCATGGTCGGTTATCGCCGCGGCCGGCGCGCCGTCTTCCTTGGCGAGCTTGATCAGCTCGTCGAGCTTGGTCAGGCCGTCAAGCAGTGAATAATGGGTATGGATATGCAGGTGCACGAATTTCATAATTTGTCTGCCGATCGTGCGCAACAGCCCTTTCCTGGCCTTTAATACGCTTAAAGCGAGATTCATGATCTCGCCGCTCTCTAATATTTAAGATAAAATATCTGGTCAGGAAACCTTTTTCATGATTTCCCGGAATTCATCGTCGCTG
>CAYTAV010000033.1:0-10594 GCA_964435875.1 uncultured Gammaproteobacteria bacterium | reverse complement strand
GAATGCGTCAGGACGAAACCGTCGACGTTGACCATGACCGGCAAGTGCAGGCCTTCGGCCAGCTTATAAGCCAGGATGTGGTGCAAGACGGCTTCTTGGGCGTTTTCCGAGAACAGCATGATCCAGCCGGCATCGCGCACGCTCATGCCGTCCTGATGATCGTTCCAGATCGTGATCGGTGCGGATACGCCGCGGTTCGCCAAGGTCATGACGACCGGCAGGCGCATGCCCGCGATGTTGTAGATCACCTCGTTCATGAGGAGTAGGCCCTGCGAGCTGGTCGCCGTATAGGTCCGTATGCCGGTCGCGCTCGCGCCCTCGACAATCGAAGCGGCGGCGAATTCGCTCTCGGCGCGGACGTACTCATAGTCTGTCTCGCCGTCGGCCTTGAACCTCGCCAGGTCCTCGACGATGTGCGTCTGCGGCGTGATCGGATAGGCGGAGACGACGCCAGGTTTTATGTTCTTTATCGTTAATGCAATGGCTCGCGAGCCTTCAAGGATTTGCCTCATATTATAGAGCGCGTATTATGAATAAAGTAGAATGTATTAAGGGTCGATTATCAACAGCGATATTGTCCGGATTACTTAAGTTATGCCAGAAACGGAAATATTTATTTTTCCTCCTTTACCATTTCGATCGCTTTGACCGGGCAGTTAGCGGCGCAGAGTCCGCAGCCTTTGCAGAAGTCATAGTCCGGGAACGGTTTGTTTTTTTCTTCCACCAGCCTCATCTCTATGATGCCTTCGGGGCAGAGCCGCGCGCAGGTAGCGCAAGAGACGCATTTCGCATGGTCGAACACCGGCCGCAGGCTTCGCCATCCGCCGGTTTTGTTTTTGGTAGTAGAAGAGGGTTGGGATGTTAGAGATATTTGCATAATTTCTTTTAGGTATTATTTGATCAGCATACATCTAATTTCCATACGCTTTTTCGATCGCCTTGATATTCTTTTCGGTGATTTCCTTGCCTTTCTCTTCGAACTTCTCTTTTATCGCGTCCCGCATGGCCTTGAGACTGACTAGTCCCGTATGTTTCGCGAATGCTCCGAGTATGACGGTGTTAGCCAGGTTCTTTCCGAAGATTTCCATAGCAATTTTAGTCGCATCGACCGCATGGATGTTCTTCTCCGGCAACTTCAGGAGCAAAGCGAGCTCGGCAGCCGGTTTAGAAGAATTTATTACAGCGATAGTGCTGGGACCGCAGCCTTTGTCGAGCGGAAAATGGCCGATCAGGCTGGCATCCAGGACGACGATCACGTCCGGATCCTGGACCTGCTCGCGCGTACGGATCGGCTTTGAATCGATCCTTGCATAAGCCTCGACCGGTGCTCCGGTCCGTTCGACCCCGAACGAGGGGAAGGCCTGCGCTTCTTTACCGTCCTTGAACGCCGCGATCGCTGCCAGTTCAGCCGAAGTAACGACACCTTGTCCTCCGCGCCCGTGGAAGCGTATCTGATGCATAATATGAAATTAAGAATAATGAATCAAAATACATCCAGATTCCTGTAATCAGTATCATCAAAGACTCAAGAACATATCAATCAGGCGGTTCTCTTTTCAGCCTTTCGATCATATCTTCGAATCCTTTGAGCGGGATAACGCCTTCGACCTTATAACCGTTGATGAACCAGGTCGGAGTTCCTTCGATTCCCAGGGCTTCACCCTCGGAATAATCGTCCTGGATGTTCTTGAGGTAGGTTTGCTTCTCGAGGCAGGCCGCGAAACGCTGTTCGTCGGCGCCCGACTGCTTCGCGATTTCGGCGAGCTTTTCGGCAGACGCTACGCCCTGGTTGATGAACAGTTTGTCGTACATTGTCCAGAAAAGGCCTTGCTCCCCGGCACACCTCGCGGCCATGGCAAGCAGGGGAGACACATCGCTTACGACCGGGAAATCTTTGAATACGAATTTTACGTCAGACTTATATTTTGCGACAACCTCTCTAATGGTCGGGAAGGCCATTCCGCACATTTCACAGGAAAAATCACCGAATTCGATGATCGTTACTTTCGGGTTTGAAGATCCGATCCAATAGTTATCTTTGGTCGCGACTTCAAAGCGGTCGATGCTGATCGTTACTTTCGAAGGATCATTGGCATCCCTTAGCTCTTTTACTACAAGGGAGCCGATGATCACCGCCAGGGAAAGCAGTATGATTGAGACAAAAACAAATACTACGCCCCACCTGGTCTTATACCAGCTAGCTTTTAGCTTCGATGTATCCATGTACATAAGTATAACATGATGGTACGGTTTAAAAAAGCGCGCTTCATGCGAGGATGAAAGCCGGCCGCCCTGTTGGTATTTCGGCTGGGAGGATGCTATATTTAGTGCAGAGTTTTCAATTGATGCATAAATATGGAGATCATAACCTGGAACGTGAACGGAATCCGCGCAGTATTTAAGAAAGGCTTCGCGGATTTCCTTAAGGAGAAAAAGCCGGATATCGTCTGCCTGCAGGAAACGAAGATCGGCGATTCTGCGCGCGAAAAAGAAAAATTCGATTTAGCAGGATATGAAGAATACTGGAATCCGGCACTGCGTCCAGGTTACAGCGGGACTGCCATGCTGATCAGCGATAAGTTAAAAGTCGATTGTAAAAAAATCGTCAATGGCATCGGAGAGCAAAAATTCGATATCGAAGGGCGGGTACAGACCGCTGAATTAGATGATTTTTACATCGTGAATGCTTATTTTCCGAATGCTAACCATGAACTATCCAGGCTCGGCTACAAGCAGGAGTTCAACGATACGATCCTGGCTTATATGAAAAAGCTCGAGAAGAAAAAGCCGCTCCTGCTTTGTGGCGATCTGAATGTCGCACACCGGGAGATCGATCTGGCCCGGCCGAAAGACAATATCGGAAACCCCGGTTTTACATACGAAGAAAGGGCTTGGTTTGACAAAATTGTGAAATTAGGGTATATTGATGTATTCCGTCATTTTTTCCCGAATAAAGTAGAATATACCTGGTGGAGCTACCGCTTCCGCGCCCGGGAAAAAAATATCGGTTGGCGGATCGACTACTTTTTGTGTTCACATTCCTTGATAAAGAAGACTTCGCACATTGAAATTTTAGATAGGGTAAACGGCTCGGACCACTGTCCGGTTTGCATCAGAATACAATAATCTCCTAAAAAGGAGTCAGCCATGAAATTTTCCAGTGATATTAGTCATTGTTGCCGGTATGCCATCAAGGCGACCGAATTTTTCGCAAGAATTTGGGAATCTTCTCTCGGCTCGATGATCTGCCCGGTCTGCGGGGCTTTCCTGACCAAGATCAGGGAAAGCGAGCATTGCCGGACCGGCGAAGAGTTGTATATCTGGATTTCTTCCGGCAGGCTCGAAAGGTGCTGTATCAATACGATTTCTACAATACTTGCAGAATGCGGGGGAGAGGTCGCCATCTTCTGCGATAGCCCGGATTGCGGGAAGCTATTATATTTATCCTGTGATCCCGGAAAGGAACCGACCTGGGATGCGATGCTTGTTAATTAACAGAAGGAGATTTCATGAACGACTTACGAATTTGCTGTCAGGAAGCCATGCATAATAGCAGGGCAAACGAAGATGCCGTCACCTGCGGGACCTGCGGGAAAAAGTTCGTTCAGATCCTTGACAGGCAGAGTGGGGATTTTTACCAATCCGGCCGCCGATGGCTGGAACAACCGGATCATCTGCAAAATTCAGCGGCTGTTAACCACGAAGGCTCCTTAGAATCGGAGGAATTTTTCCCGGGTACGGTTACTTGAAAGCCACAATTCAGCCCTTTAGCTCGCTATACCAGCGGGCTTTTATATTTGCTTTTTTGCCTGTCTTTACTATAATAAAATAACGAGATAACAAGTAAATTTTAGGAATATGCAGAAATACGACCACAAGAAAACCGAAAAGATGTGGAGGGAAAAATGGGCTGAACAAGACTTGTATACGACTAAGGAAAATAGCAATAAGAAATTCTACGTGCTCGACATGTTTCCTTACCCTTCGGGGGCCGGCTTGCATGTCGGCCACCCCAAGGGCTATATTGCTACCGACGTGATTGCTCGCATGCGGATGATGCAGGATTACGATGTCCTGCATCCCATGGGCTGGGATGCTTTCGGCCTGCCGGCGGAAAATTTCGCCCTTAAGAATCGGATGCATCCGCAGGCGGCGATGGAAAAGAATATCGCGACATTCAAAGGCCAGCTTGAGATGCTCGGATTCACCTATGACTGGTCGCGTGAGATCAATACGACCGATCCAGGCTTTTATAAATGGACGCAATGGATATTCCGCGAGATGTTTTTGCGCGGGCTGGCATATGAATCATTCGAGCCGATCATCTGGTGCCCGTCGTGCCAGACCGGCCTCGCCATGGAGGATCTCGAGGACGGCAAGTGCGAACGCTGCGGATCAGAAATCGAGCGAAGGCCGATGCGGCAATGGGTCCTTAGGATCACCGATTACGCCGACCGCCTGCTGTCTGACCTTGACAAGCTGCCGGCATGGGAGGAATCGATCAAAGAGATGCAGAGGAACTGGATCGGAAGAAGCGAAGGGGCGACAGTGAAGTTCAAGGTAAAAAGCGATAAGCTAGAAGAAGACGCCTTTCTTGAAGTGTTTACTACAAGACCGGATACGTTGTTCGGAGCAACCTATATGGTCATTGCTCCGGAGCATGAAATTATCAAGCATCAAGAATCAAGCATCAAGAATCAAGATGAGATCCAAGCATACATTAATTATTCGAAGAATAAGTCTGACCTTGAGAGAACGGACCTGAATAAGGAAAAAACCGGCGTTAAGATCGAAGGATTAACTGCGGTCAATCCGGTGAATAGCGAAGAGCTGCCGATCTTCGTTGCCGATTATGTCATGATGGGATACGGTACGGGGGCGATCATGGCCGTGCCGGCGCATGACACAAGAGATTTTGAATTTGCCAGCAAACACGGGCTTGAAATCAGGGAGGTTGTTAGATGCTCCGAAAAGGGCCGAATGCAAGATGCAAAAAGCAAAAATCAAAGCAACGATGGAAAGACCGGATATGCTAATCAATATTTCGCCGGCGACGGCATCAATATTAACTCCGGCTTTCTAGACGGCTTGGATACTAAAGACGCAAAAGAGAAGATGATTAGCTGGCTAGAAGAGCGGGGGCTTGGGAGGCGGGCAATTAATTACAAGTTAAGGGACTGGGTCTTTTCGCGCCAGCGGTATTGGGGAGAACCGTTTCCGCTCGTTTACTGCAATAACTGTGCAGAAAAGATCAAAGATCAATCCCGAGCGCTCGGGACAAGGATCAAGGATGATGAATTCAGTAAGGGCGAACTGATGAATCCGGGCTGGATCGCCGTCCCGGAGGACGAGCTGCCGGTAAAATTGCCGGATGTCGAGCATTACGAGCCGACGGGGACCGGTGAGTCGCCGCTTGCGAACATCAGCGAATGGGTCGAGACCGTATGTCCGAAATGCGGTTCTCCGGCCAGGCGCGAGACGAACACTATGCCGCAATGGGCGGGCTCATCCTGGTATTATTTAAGGTTCGTCGATCCGCATAACGGGAATTCGGCAGTCGATCCGGTGAAGGAGAAATACTGGTCGCCGGTCGATCTTTATGTCGGCGGAGCCGAGCATGCGACCAGGCACCTGGTCTATGCCCGCTTCTGGCATAAATTCCTGTACGATATCGGCGCAGTCTCGTACGACGAGCCTTTCACCGGCTTGCGTCATGTCGGACTGATTCTTGCCGAGGACGGGCGCAAGATGTCAAAGCGCTGGGGCAACGTGATCAATCCGGACGAGATCGTCGAGCGCTACGGAGCGGATGCGATGCGCGTCTACGAGATGTTCATGGGTCCGTTCGGCCAGCCTTGCGCCTGGTCGACCAGCGGCCTGATCGGTGCAAAGAAATTTTTAGACCGGATTTGGGATGCGATCGATGTTGAATCCGGGAAAAGCTTGTTCTATTCCGGAAAAGATTTCAATGATTGGGTAGTTGGAGCAGCTAAACATGAGACACCTTCGGAAATCAAGTCCTTGCTCCATAAAACGATAAAGAAAGTCACCGATGATATCGAAGATTTCAAGTTCAACACAGCGATCAGCGCTTTGATGATTTTCAGGAACTCGTTTTACAGACCGGAAAAAGGCGATGATTATGAGACGAAGAAAACAGGCGAGGCTGATCCGACCAGGGGTAGGATCATCGATATCGAGGATTTCAAAATTTTCATAAAATTGTTATCTCCCTTTGCCCCGCATTTTGCGGAAGAAATATGGCATCGGCTAGGAAATGACACGTCGATTTTTACCGCTGCCTGGCCGCAATATGATCCGGAGCTCGCGAAAGACGATAAGTTCGAGCTTGTGATCCAGGTCAACGGCAGAGTCCGCGACCGCTTAGAAGCGGCCGCAGATATAACCGAGGAGGAAGCTAAGGCGCTGGCGCTCGGATCCGAGAAAGTACGGAAATGGCTCGAAGGCAAGGAGGCAAAGAATGTCGTATATATTAAGAACAAGCTGGTGAATATCGTTGTTTGAGCAATCGGGTTCGTGCTTGGTTCGCTCGTATTTGCTGATTAGGTAATGTTACGGTAAAAATTCCCATTTCTTGCCATGGCATAAATTTGGAGCATAAATTAATCTATATCCGATCGCCGTTAGCCTAAAATTGGTATTCCAATTCAGGATTATTGGCTTAAAAGCAATATAAAAACAGCTCCCAGGGGGGCTGTTTTGAAATTTTTCTAAAAGGAGCTTTTTAGAGAACCATGAACCCGGTATAAATCACGGCATAGGCGACCACGAAGAACATCCAGCTGGCAATGGCGCCGAAATAGGTTTCCAAGGGAGTATCGAACCATTGCATTCCTATTACGACGCATTTATGCGCCGGTGAGAAATTGTAACCGGCAAACTCCAGCGCGAAAAACCAGACTAGGTATTCGATGCCGTAAAACCAGCAGAGAGTCGACATGATGGCCGCGAATTTGCCGCTGGACCCGAGTAACAAAGAAGACAGAAAAGCGACGGATGATATGAGCAGGAATCCAGAAACCGTACGCATACTTAGAAACGAGTATTCATTGATGGCTTTATAGATCTGCCCATGATAGGCATCGGCGATAGAGCCGATGAATATCACGAGCGCCAGATAAGCCACTAGATTCCACTTGATATATCCGAAGGCTCTGGCAAATCCTGTACGGGTTATGGCCATGTAGTAGAGCGCCAAAGCAGAAAAGATGAGCCAATCGCATTTCTCGAACAGGGCTAGCAGGACCAGAGCCGCGATTATAGGCACGAAACCCTTGACGGCACGCAACAGATCGTATCGGGCACCCGTATCATCCTTGATGATGAGGTCTCTCTCGTCTACTTTCATGGATATGTAGGAAACCACATAAGCGAAGCTTATCAGCAGCAGCGGCAGTGTATATCCCATGAACGTCAGCCATGATATCTGCAATACGGCCATCGGCAGGAAAACCGTTTTTTCCAGCGGGCTCCACAAATAATAATGGTGGGTGGAAAGGTAATCGATCACCCCGAATTTTGAGAACGATTTCCGATTGGCTTCGTTGGTAGGGTCGGGTGCGATCAGGGACAAGGCGCCAGCCGACACTGAAACGCGTCCGGGCACCGGAAGGCAGCCGGAAAGCAGGGATATTGTTGATAGCAGGATTTTCTTGTTTTTTATGGATCTGCAGGCAAACATAATCAAATCCCGTAAAAGCTCGTTTTCCTTGATGATCCCGGCGGAAACTAAAATGCCGATCAGAAAAAGCAGGTAGGACTGCTTGGAAAGGCTGGAGATCAGAAATTTGCTGTCGGGAAGAATGTACAAGATGAACGAGGCGACGCTTCCGAGATAATATCTGAAAAACTCGCTGATAACATCCATGCCCCACTCCTTATTGTAAAGAACATGTCCGATACCGGGCGGTCGCCCGGTTGCCAAATTGCCTAAATATCTTAAGCTAAACCTACACAAGAATGCAAGCCGAACTCGGGACAACCGCCGAGACAGTTCTTCGCGTGCGGACAGGCACTGCACAGCGGACCGTCCATGTCCGTGATGAGCTTGTTCCGGAATTCATCAGTTTTCACATTATTCCAAATTTCCACCAGACCATCATCATGCAGGTTGCCGATGACGGTCTTTGAAAAACTGCAGGGCAGGACATCGAGGTTAATATCGATCGCGATACTGGAGCGCGTTGCACTGCAGCCTTCATATCCCTGGTCCGCGCCGGACGAAAGGAGCGGAGCGAGGCAACAGTCGTAACCGAAGCGCAGGCGGGGATGGCTCGAGATCACTTCCTTGATAAGTACCCCGGCATTCATCGAGGAATCGCTGGCCGGACCGTCATAATCCTTGCCCCGGCCAGCTGGCTTATATGCAAGGAATACTATGCCATAAGGTTCGTAACGCTCGAGGAAAGACACAAGATCTGCAAGCTCGCTCAGATTGTTTTTGCTTGCGGTTATTTGGAATACCAGATTGTTGCCGGTTTTTTTCAGATTCTCCGCCGATTTCCTAAACCGCTCGAACGAAAATCCGCGGCGCTGTTCAAATCTTTTATCCAGATGCTCGATGCTTAAGGCGACTGCTCCGCAATAGTTTTTCAATAATGCGGATTGGATGAGCGTTAGATGCGCTCCGCTGGTCGCGAGGCTGGCCGAGATGCCGGCGCGTTTTATCTTATGGAGCATCGGGAACAAGAGGGGGTGTTCGAGCGGTTCACCGCCGCCGAGCGCTATCTCGAAAACTCCGGCTTCGCGGCAGTTTTCCAGCGCACGCAGAAAAACGCCCCATCCCATATGCACACCCCCGCGTCCGCTTTCCGCGTAGCAGTGCGGGCAGGCAAGGGGGCAGGCATTGGTAATCTTGATATCGGCTAAAGTCGGAGCTGATAGCACTTCGAAAGGATACGAAAATCCGCCGCCCGCAATATCGGAGATTTCAAAGGTTTCGCCTGGCCGGCAATCAAGACGAAAGAGCAATTCGGATAATTCCGGAGGAGCAGGGCGGGGGGCGTTTCCGCTCAGCTTATTCTCAAAGGCGGAATAAAGTTCGCCGTCGATAGCCGCTTCCGCTCCGGTGCGCGTTTGAAAAACCACCGCGCCGAATTTTTCACGCCTGGCCTTGATCATCTTTCTGTCTTACGGCTTTGATCAGGAAAACAAGGGACAGGATCCCCGAGACGGCCGCGATTCCCGGCAGGACAAAACTGACCGCGAAGGCTGCGATTTTTCCGGCGGTGGTCGTCGCGGCTTGGCTGGAAGTCGCGGCGAGATATGCAGTTGTCGAGCTGATCCAGCTGTATGCGCTCGACGAGTTCGTCGTAAACCCGACCTTTGTCCTTATGATTTTCATGGTTGACTGCTTAATTTATGCGGTTTCGTCCAGGCGAGCAACAGGATAGATGCGGAGAATCCGAGAACGGAGCTGAAATAGAACGGCGCAGATGCGCCGACATTCGTCCAGAGCCAGCCGGCGATGAATGATGCGGGGAACAGCACGAATCCTGCGGCCATGGCTTGCAGTCCGAGCGCAGAGGCTTTTAGTCCAGGATCGCAGATGTCCGTTATATAGGCTTTTTCGATCCCGGAAGTCAGAGCGTCGTATAAGCCGTAAACGAGGAACAGTCCGAAGAAAATCCCCGCGCCCGAAAAGCTGGCGAAGGCAAGGTAGACGGCCGCGAATATAAAGTAACCCAGCGCGATCAGCCTTCTCCGGCCGATCCGATCAGACAACCGGGAAAATGGGTAGGTTGCGGCCGCTGATGACAGGTTGTAAGCTCCGTATAGAAGAACAAGAGTTTTCGGGTCCATACCGCCTGAATAAGCCTTGAGCAAGAGGAATAGGTTGGATGAATTGCCAAGGCCGAAGATCAGGGTGATTACTATAAACTTGCGCAGTTCCGGCGGGTATGAACGCCAGGATAGGATATTCATCAAATCGATCCTTTTACCGCTGCCGGCATGCTCCGCCCTCTCTTTGATGAATAAGAATACCGGTAGTGACGCTAGAGCCGGGACAAGCGCGATCAAGATGACAGTTCTTAACTCCAGGTTTTGCCAGGATAAGAGCAGATAAGCGAGCAAGATGCCTATAAAGGCGCCGGCCGTGTCCATGGCGCGATGCAAGCCGAATGCCGCGCCTTTGCTTTCCTGGTCCGCGCTTTCCGCGAGCAGGGCGTCGCGCGGCGCCGTGCGCAGGCCTTTTCCAAGACGATCGGTAAAGCGCGCCGCTAGCACTCCGATCCAGCTTCCGGCAAAGAGGAGCAAGGCCTTGCCAGCGGCTGATAGAGCGTAGCCGCTTGACGCAAAGGCTTTTCTTTTCCTGAACCGGTCCGAATACGCTCCGAATAAGAATTTAAAGATGCTTCCAGCGCTTTCGGCGATGCCTTCGATCAATCCAAGCGACAGGGGCGAAGCGCTCAAGATGCCGACCAGCAGGACCGGGAGCATGGGGTAGATCATCTCCGAGCTGATGTCGGTCAGCAGGCTGATAAACCCGAGCAGGATGATATTGCGCGGGAATTTAGCTTTCATACGGATTATGCATATAAGCCAAGTATAGCATTCGGTGTATGAAATAAAA
>CAYTAV010000032.1:7540-11237 GCA_964435875.1 uncultured Gammaproteobacteria bacterium | reverse complement strand
GGGGCCATTTTAGCAGGCGGGGAACCATATGTCCTAACCGATAGACGAAGGGGCCGATCGGCTGCAATATGCTTCCAAAACCATTCCTGATACAGCTAATTTAGCAGAAGCTTCCCGTAACCGTTGATGAATTCCCTGGCGCTCATCTCTCTTTTGCCTTCAGGTTTTAGCCTCTCGATGTTAAGAAATCCTTTGCCGCAAAATGCGATCAGCAGATCATTAATCTTAACTAGTGAACCAGGGCTTTTTGCTAGTACGTTAATATTCGTGGCAGACTCTAAAACGCTTGCTTTTAGGATTTCTATCCTGACCGTTCGTTGGTTATATTCTATTTCCGTATAAGCGATCGGCCAGGGATACATTGCCCGGATAAAACGCTCGATCTCGTCAGAACTGCTTTTCCAGTCGATCTTACCATCGGCTTTTTTAAGCATCCTGACATAAGTTGCCAGGCTTTCGTTCTGTGGTTCCGGATCGACTTCGCCTTTAGCCAATTTTTTCAAAGTTATAACGATGAGTTCTGCGCCAGCCTCGGAAAGTCTATTAGATAGGCTGTTTGCCGTGTCATCAGGTTCGATACTTATCATATTTTGAGATAAAACCGGTCCAGTGTCAAGCCCCGCATCCATCAGCATGATTGTAACTCCTGTATAGGTGTCGCCGTTCATGATCGCCGCCTGGATCGGCGATGCCCCTCTGTATTTTGGCAAGAGGGAAGCATGGATATTCAGGCACCCGAGTTTCGGGGCGGCCAGGACTTTCTTTGGCAGGATCTGGGAGTATGCGGCAACGATTATCGCATCGATATCCCGCTCAAATAACGATTTGCCTTTTTCCGAATCTGCGAAAAACGAGATTTTTTCCGGTTGGAAGACTTCTATGCCATGGCTAAGAGCTGCTAATTTTACGGGTGGCGGGGATACGACCTGTTTTCTGCCGGTTTTCTTATCAGGCTGGGTAATGACTCCGATTAACTCGAAATTTTTTTCAAGTACAAGCGCATCAAGGGGCGGTACCGCGAAATCGGGGGTTCCGAAATAGATGATCCGAAGCTTATTCATACTTGATATTTTTCGCCTTATCGATGAATAAAACGCCATCCAGATGGTCGATCTCGTGCTGGAGCACGCGTGCGAGCAGGCCTTTGGCATCAAGGCATTGTTCGCGCCCTTCGATATCCAGATATTCGCATGAAACACCGGTATGCCGCCTGACCTCCCCGAAGGTTGCAGGCACCGAAAGACAGCCCTCGACCCCCCATTCTTTCGCCCATGATTTCTTGGTCAGCCGGGGGTTGATCATCGAAATAACGCCCTGTTTTGTATTAACGACTATCAGGCGGATGTTCTTACCGATCTGGGGAGCGGCTAGTCCGACCCCGTCCTTCTTCAGCATGGTTTGGGTCATGTCTTCACAGAGCGTCTTGAAGGACTTCCTTCCGACTTCGTTTTTTTCGACCTTTTTCGATCTTAAACGGAGCGTCGGATCCGGATTAGTGATTATGTCTAAAAGCTTGGGCATCGCTGTAATATTATTGCTTTATTTACTTATATATTCTATATTATCATGTCCTAAAATGCAAAAGCACGTATCGTGAATGCTTTTGACATATTAATAAAATATGCTAAAATAACGCAATACAGCAAGTTATACACGCATAAACAAGCAATCAGCATGGTTTTTAGTAATATTTTAGAAACGATCGGCAATACACCGTTGATACGGATTACTAAGCTTAATCCGAACCCGGAAGTAGTGATATTTGCCAAGATCGAAGGCGTAAATCCCGGTGGGAGTATCAAAGACCGCATAGCCTTGAAAATGATCGAGCAGGCAGAGAGCGAGGGCGTACTGAGCAAGGGAAAGGTCATTATCGAAGCGACGTCGGGCAATACCGGCATCGCTTTGGCCATGATCGGTGCAGTCCGCGGCTATCAGGTCGAGATCGTCATGAGCGAAGCCGTCTCGGTCGAGAGGCGCAAGATGATCGAAGCTTTCGGCGCAAAGATAACGCTTACTGATCCGGCGAAAGGCACGGACGGAGCGATTATCAAAGTGAAAGAACTCGTTGCGAAGCATCCGGGCAAGTACTGGACCCCAGACCAATTCACGAACCGCTATAACCGGATCGCGCATTACGAGACGACCGCTAAAGAGATCTGGCGCGATACCGAGGGCGATATCGATTATTTCGTCGGCGCGATCGGCACATCAGGAACGCTGATGGGAGTCGGTACTTTTCTTAAGAAAATGAAGCCAAGCGTGCACATCGTCAGCGCTGAACCGGTCCGCGGGCATTATATCCAAGGACTCAAGAACATGGAAGAAGCGATCGTACCAGCGATTTACGACCGCGCCTTGCTCGATGACATCATCAAGATCGATACCGAAGAGGCTTTTGAGACGAGCAGGAGGATCATCCGCGAAGAAGGTATCTTCGTCGGTATGTCGTCTGGAGCAGCCATGCTTGCCGCCTTGAAGCTCGCCGGGATGATCAAGCGGGGCGTCATCGTCACCATCTTCCCGGATAGAGGGGAAAAGTACCTGAGCACCGCTTTATTTGATCGTTGATTATGATCCTGGAATACTATTGAAGAATGTTATTGCGAGAATTTTAAATTACCCAATTTAAAACCTGATAAACGAGCGCATGATTAATCATCTAATAAGAATTTTCAATACTTTGACGCGGTCGAAGGAAGCATTCATCCCGCTGCATGAAGGCCGTGCGACGATCTATCAATGCGGGCCGACAGTCTACTGGACCCAGCATATCGGCAATTTGCGCGCGATGGTTGTCGGCGACCTCGTTGTACGTACTTTCAGGTATCTGGGCTATGAAACGAAATATGTGAGGAATTATACCGACGTCGGCCATCTGACGTCGGACGAGGACGAGGGTGAAGACAAGATGGCAAAGGGGGCCAGGCGGGAAGGCCTCGCGCCGCACGAGATCGCGGACAAATATATCGGAATTTTCGAGCGCGATACGCGCGATCTCAATCTAGCCGAACCTGACGTGAAACCGAGGGCGACGGAATGCATCAAGGAAATGCAGGATATGATCCAGACGCTCATTGATAAAGGATACGCATATACGACTCCGCTTGCAGTATATTTCGATGTTACGAAAGCGGATAATTACACTGCGCTATCAGGGCAGAGGATCGAGAAGAATATTGGCGGTGCAGGAAGCGGTGAAATATCCGATCCGAATAAGAGGAACGCCCCGGATTTCGCGCTTTGGTTCTTCAAGGCAGGCAAGCATAAGTTTGCGCTCCAGACCTGGCCGTCGCCTTTTTATTCGCCCGAAGCACGGGACGGCGAAGGCTTCCCTGGCTGGCATATCGAATGCTCGGCGATGAGCAAGAAGTTTTTAGGCGATACGATCGATATCCATATCGGGGGGATCGAGCATGTCAGCGTCCATCATACGAACGAGATCGCGCAATCCGAAGCGGCGAACGGAGCTAAGTTCGTTAATTACTGGATGCATAATGAACACTTGCTCGTCAATGGCGGGAAAATGGCAAAATCGGAAGGTACCGGTTTCAGCCTTAACGAGGTCAAAGAAAAGGGTTTCACGCCCCTATCGTTGAGATTTTTCTTTCTGGGCGCGCATTACCGCTCAAAGCAGAATTTTACCTGGGAGGCGCTTGAAGGGGCGAGGAGCGGGCTCCAGCACTTGTATAACCAG
>CAYTAV010000032.1:0-7440 GCA_964435875.1 uncultured Gammaproteobacteria bacterium | reverse complement strand
ATGAAGAATTGCCGGATGATATCCGAGCCTTGGCCAGCGAAAGAAAAAGGGCGCGCGACGAGAAAGACTGGGGCGAATCAGACCGGTTGCGGCGCATGATCGAAGACAGGGGGTATAGCATCGAGGATGCGGTTGACGGGACACGAATAATCAAGAAGCCTTAAAAGGCGGAAGGAGGCCGAGTGTTTGGCATAGATAATGGTCCGAGGATTGAAGTTGTTGTCTGGTGCATTGTTCTTTATTCTTCAGCATTCCCGGAAGCTGCAAGAGCGGCGGTCGAACATTTACTTCGGACGCTCTTCCAGGGGCCGGACAGCATGCCGATTTTAGCCTTAGTGCTTTTTATGTCTGCTTTCATGCTGTCATATCGTGATGTAGAGAAGGAATGATTTTCACGCCGACCACCACCGGCGTTTTTTATACGATCAAGAATATGGTTAAAAAAATAATCAGCTGTGCCTGCATCATTTTCATAACGTAATTTGCTTGACAAATGCAGAAAGATTTTTGGAAAAAATTAGAAAAACCCTTCTACGCGCTCGCGCCGATGGCCGGGGTAACCGATTCCGCCTTCCGCCAGGTCTGCAAGCGGCGAGGAGCAAACGTGCTTTATTCAGAGATGGTCAGCGCAACAGCGCTATATTACGATTCGGACGAATCCCTCGCGCTGGCGCGCTTTTCGGAGCAGGAAAGGCCTTTCATTGTCCAGCTGTTCGGGAGTGATCCGTCGCACTTCGCAAAGGCTATCGAGGTCGTAGAGCAAGAGATCAAGCCGGACGGAATCGATATAAATCTCGGCTGTCCCGTGCCGAAAGTTGTCAAACAGGGAGCGGGCGCCGCCCTGTTCCAGGATCTTAAGCGTTCGCGGGAAGCATTAATCTCGGTCCAGGCCTCGACCGGATTGCCTATCTCGATCAAAACCAGGACCAAGGCAGGAGACATCGATATCCTGAGATTCCTTGACAATATCCGGGATTTGCCTGTTTCGGCAATCATGATCCACGGCCGGACGCTCGGCCAAGGCTTTCGGGGTCCTGTTGATTTCGCGACCATAAAAAAAGCCCGCGATTATTTCGGCGGGATTATCATGGCGAATGGAGGCGTCAACGATAAAGATAGCGCCCAGGAAATGATAGCCAAGACGGGGGCTGACGGCCTCGGCATCGGGCAGGGGGCGTTAGGGAAACCTTGGATCTTCAGCGAATTAAGCATCAACAATCAAGATCCGGGAAATTTGATCAGCCGTATTATCGATACGATGTTAGAGCATGCAGAACTTCTCCTCCAGCATAAGGGTGAGAGGGGAATCATCGAGATGCGCAAGCATTTGGCCTGGTATGTGCGCGGATTGCCTCAAGCGCGCACGTTGCGTGAAAAGCTAGTCCGTGTCGAATCCCTTGAAGACATCCGCAGGATAATTAGTGCGGTTTTTTGAGTACAAAATATTTATATGATAAGAAAAGCGGCGGGCAGATGCTCGCCGCGCTGGGTTTTCCCGATCAATAGGGAGGCAGTGCAATCACGCAAGAGCCGTTATAGAGTTCGATGCTGCCATTGTACATATGGATAACCTGTTGCAGTATTTTCATCAGGTCTCCGCTTGCGACCACAGGGTGGATAGCGCTCGAGATGAAACGGAGTACGATATTTCCATTGCTCTGCTTTGCTTCGAAATGATGCCGATGTTCCGGCATCGACCTTCCGCGGATTAGCTCGTCGATCTCGGAGATCACGCACTTGAAAAGCATGGAGTCGACTTCAACTTCTCGGACGTAATCCTCAATGCGTATCACATCATAGTAAGGACGCGATTCGATGAGATTGAGGCATTGTTTCAGCGGTTCTATAGGCCGGCTGTTGCGATGCGAGCAGAGCAAGAGGTAGATTAGCGCCGTGAAGTTATTAGCGTTCTGTTCCTGCCTTTGGGCATCTTTGACGATACCTTCCAGCAACTTGCTGGAAGTGCATTTTTGTTTACTGAGTTCTTCTCGTAACCGTTCTATTTCTGTGATCAGGGCTGCTTTTTCATGCATGGCCGGACTAGCATCGTGCAAACAGGCCTTGATTTTTGCGAACAACAGTTCAAGCTTATCAGATTGTTTAAGTATCCTTTCCTTAACGAATTTAGCGCTTCCACCGAAGGAAGCGATGCCGTTAATGACGCGATGCCGCAGTTCAGCCATTGCGTTACCGACGGGTTGCTTGTTCATATCCAGGTTGCCGCTGACCAGGGGGATCATGGATGTGTATACCAGCTCCTTGAACTGATCGATATACGCAAGGCGTATATCGGTCCAGCCGGCTTCATCAGGCCGCACGAGGTCGAAGATAGCGACCAGCTTTACGACGCCGTCAATCAGGAACGGCTGGAACAGCAGGGCATAAATACCTTTGGCTCTTGCCAGCGAGTGGAGATATACAGTATTTTTGTCAGCAAATACGTCTTCAATAACCACTCGCTCTTTCGTTTCGATGCACCTAATCAATGCTTCCTTTCTGATCGGCTCTTCCCAGAAGCCTTCTTCGCCGACACCATGGCGGTCGCTATCCGAGGGAAAGCCCCAGGAAATCACGTATTTGCGATCAGTGTGGAAAATCCGCAACAAAGAGCATTGCGGGATGCCATTTATCGCATTCGCAAGTGCTAGCATCAAGTGGCCGATTGACTCTTCGGCCGGGGTGACGTCCTTGCATGAGAGCCCCAGTCCTCGGGTCGCTCTCGTCCCGGTTGACTGTCTGGTCAAATCACAAAATTTCATGGCTTTCCTCCCAATATTCGAGACAATTATGCAAAAATCTACTGTTGACAATTTTTGATCGGTTTACCAGTTAGTTTTAAAAGGGCAGCAATAACTCAAAATTATACAATGAAAATCGATATATAGTCAATATTCCGATAGATATCCCATCGCGTGGCTTAGAGCCAGCGTTTTTTCTTGAAAAACAGGAGCATGAACATAGCGACAATTCCCATTATGCCGAGAATGATCCAGAAGCCGTAAGGACCGTGGACGAACGGCATACTTTCCATCGTATTCATGCCGAAAATCCCGGCGACCATGGTCAAGGGGAAGATTATTACTGAGAAGATGGTCAGGGTCTTCATGATATCACTCAAATTCTTGTTCATCATCGATTCGTTCGTGTCATAAAATATATCGATCATGTCCTTCTGGTTCTCGAGAATTTCCCAGATGCGCTTCGTATGCTCGATCAGCTCGACATAGTATTTCGTAATCAAGTCCCTCGGGACGATCGAGCTCTGGATCACTAGGAGCTTTTTCAGGATATTCTTATGATTCTGCATGATCTTCCGGAAATTGACGATGTTGCGGCGCAGGAGCAGGATCTGCGAAACGACCTTTTTCTCGTCCTGTTCGAAGATCATCCGATCAGCATGGGTGATCGCGATGCTATTCTGGTCCAGCAGGTTGAAGCAGTCCTGGATCAGCTTGCCCAGGATCTCGTATAAGAGGACGGCGGATGATTCGTATGCGAAGGTCAGGAGGTTGTTCCCGTCCTTCTTGCATAAATTAAAAAAGCTCTTCAGGGCCTGGCTGCGACCGTTATGGATCGTAACGACGAAGCCATGACCGAGGAAGAACTCGATCTCTTCCGCGATTATTATCTCTCCAGCAAAAACCGGGAAATGCAGGATCATGAAAAGGTAGTTGCCATTCTGTTCGACGATTGGCCGCTGCGCTTCGTTCTTACCGAGGGAAGCGTAAAGATGCCGCAGGTCGAAACCGTATTGCTTGCGCAGATATTCTATCTCCTTTTTTTTCGCATCTGCAATATTGATCCAAACGAGACGGTCGTCTGGAGTCTTCGGATTATCAATTACAACATGAGGAAGATTTTTAGGTATCTTGCCTTGTTTTTGCATGGGGATTTTCAATTTTTTACCAAATTTATTGGCGATTGTACTGTGGATATCTATATAATTATACCATATTTATGGAAAAATGTTAAATTTTAGCTAGTAATCACATTTTTAAATCAAGCTAAGACATGCTATAATAAAAAAGCATTATTCTCATGAGTTAGCATTCTATGGCTGAAGACAGCAGTCTTAAATCAGCGTTAGAGCAGAAGTTCCCGGAAAAGGTCCGGCCGGGTGCGCCGGAAAAAATACCAGTTAGGACCGATAAGGGATCCGTTGAGCTTATTGCAAGGCCTGAAGGCGCACCTGGCGAAAGAGGTCCGGAAAATAGATTGCCGGCGGATATCAGCGAAAGCAGGGCATCCGGAGCGGCCAGCGTGCTCGCGACACTTTCTGTCCAAAAGAAAGAAAAAGAGCGCGAGAAGAAGATCGAAGCGATACTTGAAGACGGGTTGATCGATTTTTATAAAGATATGACACCGGACCAGCAGAAGGCCTTCAAGGAAAAAGGCGAAGAAACGACCCGCAGGATCAACGAGCTTTTCCGCGACGCCAAATTCCGGATCATGGATGTCATAGATCTGATCAGAAAATGGCTGATGATGATACCAGGTGTGAATAAATTCTTCCTTGAGCAGGAGGCCAAACTCAAAGCCGACAAGATCATCGAGCTAAAAGCGCTCGAAGACATCGATAAGCTATAAAAACTATCCGACTAAAAAAATCGCCGTATAGCTAGCTTTGCGGTTTTTTTATTTTGATTAAGCCGGAGCATTATTCACTCTTCGTAATTACCAATCAGAGCGCTCGGGAACGATACGCAAAGGACATTTCGGCGGCCTTATTTTTTATAGCGGAATATATAGACTGATCCGCCGCCGAGCTTTTCATGTGAGTCAGCTTCTAGCAATGCCTCGTCCCTGATCTTCGGAAAAGCCCACCAGTAGCTGTTCAGGACAAAATAGGCTTCATCGGCACCGGCAAGCTCCATGGCCTTAAGCGCGTTTTCGCGGGAAGGCTCCTTATAGACCATATCAAGATAGCGGTCGTAAAGCGGACCGCCTGTCGGTAATGGATAATAGAAGATCCCGCCGCAGGTTTCTTCCGGGCACGAAGGAGGGTAGAAATATTTCAAAAAACCGTATTCATTAAGGGCTGCGGCGCTGACCTGCTGGTTTGCCAGAACAATATAATCACCCTTTGCGCGATCATGGATCATCCGGACGGTATCGATGTCAGTTCTCCCGATGCTGGATCCGCGCGAGTTATAAAGGGCGTCTTTCCGCGGATAACTCAAATAAAGCGCTGCGGAGGAAGAGAGCGAAACCATAAGGATCGCTACTAGCGCTTGTTTTTTGCTGATGGCTGAAATTTTTTTTACGGCGGACTGCAAGCCGCTTAGAACCAGGGGTAAAAGGAAAAGCAAGGCCATCAGCCTGATCCTTAGAGCGAAGTCCAGCCGTTCATAATCGATCAAGCCGTGGAATCCGAGGACCGCGGCAATAGCCGATGACAAAAGCATCGACAGGGAGAACAGGATAGCAGTCTGCGAGCCGGGTTTTTCCCGTTTAAGGATGGCCGCGCCGATCGCAGCCAGCGCGAGCCAGGCCAGCCAGGCATTGCCCGCGACGAGGTAGACGGCATTCAACAGCGCATCGGGGGAATCGGGAAAGGACGGGTGCTTGGCAGAGAATATTCCCGTAACAGCGGAAAAATCCAGGCTTTCTGGCAGACTGCCTTGGCTGGCAGCCAGCAGAGCCGGGAGAATCAAGGCGGACGGCAGTATCCAGGCGGCCTGTACCCGGGCGCGGACCCCCTTTATTCGCAGGTAGGCAGATATAAGATAAAGGCAGGCAGGGATCCCAGCCAACGGATGAAATGCTAAGGAAGCCAAGGCTAGCAATAGCGGGAATACTAAGCCGTGTCTATCTTCCGTGTTCGCTATTTCCAGGATGGCCAGGATCAGGAAGAGATAGCCCAGGTGCTGGGGCGTCGTAAAAGCGAAAATCAGGACCGGGAACAATAAAAGCCCCAGAGCTGCGATCAGGCCATGGCGGCGGTCGCTGTCTTTGCGCCAGAACCTGAAAAGCGAAGCGCTCAGGAGCAAGGAGGACAGGACGGGCATCAGCAGCTTGTCGAATGCCGCAAGCGGGATGAATAGCATCTTATTTGCGATCACGGAAAGCCCGTAGTACCCGAGATAGTAGAATGGTTTCGGATAGACTGCGCCTTGTTCTAGGATCAGTTTGATCGTCGCTCGATGCACGAACGGATCGAATCCGTACCCGATCTTATAAACGACGGGCAGGACCGAAAAAGCCAGGGCTGATTGCAATACCAGCAATCCCAGCCCCATCCGGCTTTCTGGCGCGAAAAGGCGCGCCGCGAAGATCAGATAGAGGAAGGAGACCGCCAGGGCGTAGCATGCGAAAAAAGCGGGATGCACGACGCTCCACGGCGTAACCAGAGCCTCATCCGTCCGCGCGGCTGCCAGGAAGGCCAGGCTGGCCGCGGTCGAAGAGAGGTAGATAATCAGCGCAGTAATTTTCAACAGCCGGTTTTTTCTCCCGTCCTGGTCCGGAGGTGCATCGAGGATATCCTGCCCATTTTCCGTGAGTAAATTTTTCCTGTATAATATCAGCAGTGACGATAATGCAATAATGACCGCAATGATGATTCCGGCATTATTGAGGCGATAGGAGAAATATACGCCGGCGGATGAAACCGACAACAAAGACAAGGCCGCCAAAATAAATTTATAGATGGATATTTTTTTCATTAAAGCTTGGATCTAAGGCATGCATCCGCAGGTTCAATACCTTGCTGGGTCATACGTTTAGTTTAGGTATTTTAAGAAAATTTCGCAATCATGAGGACGGGATCGAAAAAAAGCATGAAATGGGGACTGGTCGTCTTTTCATCGGTTATCTTGACGACAGTCGGCATCGATGCCGCCGACCATGCCGGTAATCTGCGGCAGTCGCTCGTCGGGCGCCTATTCTTCGCGGGGACAGCAGAACAGGGGCCGTGCCCCGCCGGGATGGCCCAGATCATCACGGCTGACCGGGAGTTTTGCGCCGATCTTTACGAGGCATCTGCTGGACAGGACTGTCCAGCGTCCAAAGTCGCGAACCAGCGGGATACGCGGGAAAACGTTAATGCGATCGGGTGCTATGCAGAATCGAAGCCGGGAGTCCACCCCTGGACCTTCATATCGCGCGACCAGGCGGCGGCGATCTGCGCCAAATCGGGCAAGCGACTGCCGACCAATGCGGAATGGCAGGTCGTTGCGCTCGGTACGCCTGATCCGGCGGGCGGCTGGGGCGGAAAGGGATGCAACGTCGCTTTGAACCGGCCGGGCCAGCCGGATCTGACCGGCGCCGGAGCAGATTGCCGATCCGGAGCAGGGGCCTTTGACATGGTCGGGAACGTCTGGGAATGGGTGCTCGGCAACGTAGTAGACGGCAAGCTGGAAGGCGTACAATTGCCGCCGCAAGGCTATATAGCCGGGACGGACGGAGCAGGATTGCCGAGCGCGACATCGCCCGAGCCCGATG
>CAYTAV010000031.1:0-11918 GCA_964435875.1 uncultured Gammaproteobacteria bacterium | reverse complement strand
TCGGCATCATCGGTTTCGGGCGTTTCGGGGCGTTAGCCGGGAGCATATTATCTGAACATTTCGAAGTATGCGTTTATGATCCGCGCTCGACAGGGGAGACGATAAAAAGGGCCAAGCAGGCCGGCGTCCAGCTGGCCGACCGCGAAACGGCCGCGCAATGCGACATGGTCATCCTCTGCGCGCCGATCAATGAGACAGAGCAGGCGATCAGGCATATCGCGAAACACGTCAAGCCCGGTGCGATCATAATGGACACATGTTCGGTAAAAGTCCAGCCCTGCAAATGGCTCGAAAAGCATCTGCCAAAGACCGTATACATAATTGGTACACATCCGATGTTCGGCCCGGTCACTAGCCGCTTTGACATCGAGAAGCAGGCTTGGCATATCGAGGGTTTGCAAATAGTACTCTGCCCGATCAGGATTCCGGAAGCCAGGCTGGCCAAGATCAGGAGATTTTTAAGCAATTTAGGCCTGAAAACCATTATAACATCCCCCGAAGAGCATGACCGGCAGAACGCCTATTCGCTTGCCCTCGTGCATTTCATCGGCCGGTCGCTTTATGCAAGCGGGGCGCGCGAACAAAAAATTTATACTCCTGGATACTCCGACCTGTTGCGGCTTTATAAGCATACCGTGAATGACAGCTGGGAGCTCTTCTATGATATGCATAACTATAATCCGTATTCAGCGCAAATCAGGGGGAAGTTCATAACCTCATGCCAGGCGATTGACCGGAAAGTCAAAAATAATAAAAACAGGAAATAATATGCTGTCAAAAAGGATACAACAGGTCGAGTCGTCAGGCATCAGGAAGATCTTTGACCTGGCGGCCGGTGGAAAGGGCGGTTATATCGATTTTTCGATCGGCATGCCCGATTTCGAAGCGCCTCATGCCCTGAAAGAAGCGGCGATCAAAGCGATCCGCGACAACAATAATTCATACACGCCGACTGTGGGGCTACAAAGCCTCCGGGAAAAGATCGCCGGCAAGCTTAAGGACCGGAACCAAATAGCTGCCCGGCCGGAAGATATTGTCATAACCGGGGGTACGTCCGGCGGCATACTGCTTGCCATGTCGGCCATACTCGACCCCGGAGACGAGATCATCCTGCCTGACCCGTACTTCCTTTCCTATTACGAGGTCGCGAAATTCCTCGGGGCCAAACCGCTGTTTCTTGATACATATCCCGATTTCCGGATCCATCCGGAGCGGCTCGCTGGGCTTATCACGCCCCGCACGCGGGCTATAGTTTTAAACAGCCCCGCGAATCCGACCGGCATAGTCATGTCGAAAAGCGAATGCGAAACAGTCGCCGCTATCGCGGCAAAGAATAACCTCCTGATAATTTCCGACGAGATTTACGAGGATTTTGATTATGAAGGCAAATTTTTCAGCATCGGCTCCGTCTACCCGGCTACGGTAACGCTCAACGGATTTTCGAAGAGTCTGGCAGTGACCGGCTGGCGCATCGGTTATGCGCACGGACCGGCAGAGATCGTCAAAGCCATGGCGACCCTCCAGCAGTACAGCTATATGAGCGCATCATCAGTCGCGCAGTTCGCTTTGGACAGCGCCTGGTCAGCCTGCGATGAAGATAAGGCCAGGGTGCGCTCCGAGTACAAGATCAAGCGGGATCTAGCCTATGCCATGCTAAAGGATCGCTTCGAAATGAATCTGCCGGAAGGCGCTTTTTATGCCTTTGCGAAATTTCCGGCAGGGGTGGCCGATTTTATCGATAAAGCGATCAAGCAAGGCGTATTGATCGTTCCCGGCGAGGTATTTTCGCAAAAGCGCGGATATTTCCGCCTTTCTTACGCTGTACCGCCTGAAAAGCTCGAGCAGGGGATCGGGATCCTGAAAGCGATAAAATGATCAAGCAAGGCTTTTTAAAAAAACTAAGGCTATTCTGGATTGTCGGCTGATGAAAGCTTATGATGCTCTTCGCGTGCCAATAACAGGCAGATCTATCAGCGGTCTTGCAATTCTTGGACCGGTTTGCTATAATTATCCACAGAAAGTAGCTAAAAGCTTCTTTTGTTGTTAGATATCACGGTGCAGGCGGACTGCGGTGCAGGCCAGTTGAACCGTGGTGTTTTAACCGATTAGTAGGTAGGTTAAAACTCACTAAGGGAAAACGCGAAGCCGGTCCTCAATAAAAGGGGGCCGGTTTTGTTTTTTAATGATATTCTGGTAACATGTAGGCACTTAATGTGTATAAATCAGCAGTCATAAGCTGGCAATGGCTTTTTCTAACGAGTTATGCTAAAAAGGCAGCAATCATCAATATTAGCTTGCTTTTTCTTAGTTCAAAAAAGAATCGTAATCTGAATCATTATGTCTAAATACCCGGAAACCCCTGGCCGATCAAACCGCTCAAGCACAAGCAGGGCGGTTATTGCCATTTTTCTGATCCTTGCCCTGATTGCGCAGATCTTCGCGCTGCAGGTTCCGGCCGCCCGCGCCGCGCTCGACCAATGGGAGACGATCACGCCCGCAGGCACGAGCGGCTATGCTTTCAACGCGGTTGCCGCCTTCGGGAATTACGTCTTGCTCGGGACCGACCACGGAGTTTATAAGAGTACGGACCGCGGCCAAAGCTGGACGCAGATCAATACTGGGCTTGGCAGCCTGGATGTACGGTCGCTCGCGATCGGCTGGATATTCGACGGCAGTGCATATTTCACGGACGAGAATACGCTTGTCTTTGCCGGCACTTCCGGCGGCATCTACCAAGCGACCCTGGGGGGTTCAAGCTGGACATCCGCAGATACCGGACTGGCCGATACGACAGTCAGGGCTTTGGCGTTCGATATCTATAAGCAGTTCAGCATGGACGCAACGACGCTTTATGCCGGCACGGCAGGCGCAAGCGCAAGCGGAGTTTATCGCACGGATGATTCGGGCTCGAACTGGAGCCTGAAGGATGCAGGGATGGCCGGCGAGACTATCCGGTCGCTTGATACCTGCTATGACTTCAGCACCGAAGCCTACGCTTATGCCATAAGCGGATCGAACAAGCTGTATTATTCTTATATGAACTCCCTTTCGATGTCCGACGAGGCCTGGGCCGAGATCTATGACGGCGGCACGACAACGCTCAACGAGATCTCGACGAGAGTCCCTTCTGGGACGCTGGCTCTGATGGCGACGGATAGCGGCATCTTGAGCGGAGGCATTGCCGGCGACCTGGCCAACTGGACGCCGGTGAACGACGGCCTGACGAACACTGACGCTAGGTCCGTGGCCAGTGATTTTACGGATCCGCAGATCGCCTACGCGGCAACGGGCGGAGGCATTTTTAAGACTATCGACGGCGCAGTAAGCTGGACAGCGATCAATAAGCATCTGCCAGAAACCGGCCTGAATAAGGTCCGGACCATCCCGTCGGATTCCACGACTGTCTATGCGCTCGGCAACTCGGGCGTCTATATCCTTGAGCAATCCTCGTCATATTCTCTTCCCGTGGCGACCGATGCCGTTCCGCCGGCGGCAATCGATGATTTTACGGCGAGTGAAGTATCGACCAGTACGGCTACTCTCGCCTGGACCGCGCCTGGCGACGATAACGATACCGGCACGGCCGCCAGCTATGACATCAGATCCAACACGGTAAATATCGATGAAACGAACTGGGCGACCTCGTCGGCCCTGGCGGGCGAGCCGGCGCCGCTAGCGGCTGGGCAGACGCAGTCTTATACTGCGACTGGCTTATCTTCCAGCACGACATATTATTTCGCGATCAAGACAACCGATGACGAAGGCAATGTATCGGGGATTTCCAATGTTACGAGCGCGACAACGGATTCTGGCGCAGACGCAACGCCGCCCGTCATTTCGCTCGTCGCCGCGATAAATATCAGCACGTCGAGCGCGACAATCACCTGGGATACGAACGAACCAGCCGATTCGCAGGTAGATTACGGGGCAACTGCCGGTTATGGCGCGCAAAGCGTGCTCGATCCGGCCCTCGTCACAAGCCATGCGGTGCTGATCAGCGGCCTGACGCCCGGGAGCACCTACCATTTCCGGGCCAGATCGAGGGACGCATCGAACAATCTGGCAACCTCGAGCGACGATACCCTGCAGACGTCAGCCCTGCCAGACACTACCGCTCCCGTGCTCGCCCAGGTCACGCCGGTCCCCTCGCCGACGAACGATCCGACGCCGGATTACGCTTTTTCGACGACCGAAGCCGGTACGATCACCTACGGAGGATCATGCACTGCGGCGGCTACGAACGCCGCAACGGGCACGAACACTGTTACTTTCAGCTCTCTCGGAGCAGGCACCTATTCGAACTGCACGATCACGGTCACGGACGGAGCCGGCAATCCCAGCGCTCCGCTGGCAGTCAGCGCTTTCACGATCGACCTGACAGCGCCGACAAGATCGAACGGGTCACCTACGGGCACTCTGGCTATCGGAACTACCCAGGCGGCCTTAACTTTGACGACCAGCGAGAATGCGACCTGCAAATTTGCGACCAGCGCTGGTACAGCGTATGCCGCGATGGCAAATGCATTCGCGACTACCGGAACGACTACGCATAGCACGACCGTGACGAGCCTGGCTAACGGACAGGCCTATAGTTATTATGTGCGTTGCCAGGATACAGCTGGTAACGTGAATCTTGACGACTATATCATCTCTTTTTCTATTGCTTCTGACACTACCGCTCCCGTGCTCGCCCAGGTCACGCCGGTCCCCTCGCCGACGAACGATCCGACGCCGGATTACGCTTTTTCGACGACCGAAGCCGGTACGATCACCTACGGAGGATCATGCACTGCGGCGGCTACGAACGCCGCAACGGGCACGAACACTGTTACTTTCAGCTCTCTCGGAGCAGGCACCTATTCGAACTGCACGATCACGGTCACGGACGGAGCCGGCAATCCCAGCGCTCCGCTGGCAGTCAGCGCTTTCACGATCGACCTGACAGCGCCGAACGTTCTGCAGGTTACGCAGGTTGCAAGCCCCACGAACGACACGACCCCGGATTATGTCTTTTCGTCGAGCGAGGCCGGTACGATTCAGTACGGCGGCGACTGTAGCGCGCCGACCGCGTCCGCAGCGTCCGGCAACAATACGATAACCTTTAGCACGTTAACCGAAGGCGTGCACTCGAACTGCACGATCCGGGTAACCGACGCCGCAGGCAACCAAAGCACCCAGCTTTCCGTAACGCCTTTTACGATCGATATAACCTTGCCGGTCATCAGCAATGTCGCATCGCAGAATGCGGCAACGACTTCGATAACGATCAGCTGGAACACGGATGAGCCTGCAACAACGCAGATCGAATACGGCCTCGATACCAATTACGGGACGTATTCGCCGTTCGTCTCCACGCCAACGACAACGCATAGCGTTCTCCTAGCCGGCCTGGCGACCAGCACGACCTATTATTACCGCGTAATTTCACGGGACGAAGCCTATAACACGGCGTCTTCCGGCGGGCATACGTTCATGACGACTTCGCCGGGCGCGTCCGACGGACAGGCGCCGTCGGTCCCGGCCGGCCTTTCTGCGTCCGCAGTTTCCACATCGCAGATCAATTTAAGCTGGAACGCGTCATCCGATAATACGGCAGTAGCCGGCTACCGCATATTCAGGAACGGGACGCCGCTGACGACGACCGCCGCGACGTCCTACCAGGATGCGGGCCTGTCCGCCGGGACCCCGTATAGCTATACGGTTGCCGCATATGATGCGGCTAACAACGAAAGCATCCCGTGCGCAGCCGTCAGCGCTACGACCAATTCCGCCTCATCGGGCGGCGGCGGGGGCGGCGGCGGCAGCTATACGCCTCCAGCGGATACGACTCCTCCTGCCAGGCCTGACAGCTTCCATGCGAGCACGACCGGTTCACAGTATATCTTCAGCTGGAAGAACCCGGCTGATTCCGACTTCAAGGGCGTTGTGATTTTGCGCAAAGAGGGCGGAGTACCCGCGTCGCAGACAGACGGAACCAGGATTTATGACGGCAAATCTGAAAACATAGCGATCACGAATCCCGACCCGACAAAACAGTATTATTACCGCATCTTCTCCTATGACAACGCGGGGAATTATAACGCCGGCGCATCGGTGCTGATCGGCACGGTCGCCGGCATCAAGATCGTCGATGAAGGCGATTCCGGATCCGGGAGCAGTACGGTACCGGCCAACGGCGGCTCCGGATCAAATTCGGGCACCTCGACGCCTGAAATCAAGGAATACAAACATCTGGCCGGCCTCGCAAGCCAGGTCGTCGAGCAGGCCAGCCGGTCGGAAGCCGATGCGGTTTACGGCTACAACAAAGCGGTCGCTCTTTCCGCGACGGAAAAAGTCCTGTATGACAAGACGGTGGCTAGGCCGAAAAGCGTGCTTTCGAACCAGGGAAGATACGCGGTCGCTTATTTTATCCATTCCGGTACCCCTTCGACCAAGCGGCTCGGATCCGGCGAACGCGCCGGAGTGATCGGCTCGTATTACGCGGCCTATGCCAAGCTCCCGGACAGCGTCGGCGACTGGATGGACGCGATCAAGATCGCCAACGGACGCTGGCCGGCCGAGAGGAGCTCCGCAGCCGAAAACCGGGCCAAGACGGATTTCAAAAAGACTTATATGCGGGCGGACGACCCGAAGAACAACAAGGATTCGAATGCGTTGATGATCATGACCTACGGCCTGCGTCCGGTCATCCGCAACACCTCATCAGAGAAGGCCGCGATCGCGATCTTCAAGGCGATTTACAGGAAGCATCCTCAATCATCCGCTGAATGGGACGTGATGCGCGCGATCGCCTATGGAGGGACCAAGCGGTAGCCGGCGTCCTTATGATCGGAATCGGATTTCCCGGCTGTTAACCATAAAGATGTAAATCGCCGTTAATAAATGGTATAATACTAGCCAGAAGGTTCAAGGAGGGTTGCCTGATATGGCGACTATTTAAGCATAATTTCCATGCCAGGAAAGGGTTTTGTCCTTTGACATAACGGATAACGTTTGTAGGAATTTTCGACGAAACGGATAAGAGGCGGTTTCGAACCCGGAGAAGGAGGTCGCAATGAGAAAAATCTTGCTTAGAGGGTCGCTTGTTGTTTTATCAGTTGTCTTGATTTTTGCGCTAGTTTACGCCGCAGCATGGGTTGCTATCGGCCCTTCCGGCCTTACGCCGGCCAAGATCGGCAAAGGCCGGACCCCGTTGATCATTACGGACACGAACGAAGTAACTTATAAGTACGGATCGGAATGGGTCAATCCCATGATCAATTTCGCGTTTTCCGTGTGCGCAGATAGCGCAACCGGTGCGAACTTCACCGGCACCCTCTACGAACTGTTTGTAGAGCGCCACAGCGAGGTCATCCGAGCCGCTGAATGGGGCGTAAGGTCCTGCGAGTCGGTCAGCAAGGTCGTCTATGCCGTCCAGCTTGACGGTACGCTGTGGAAAAACGATACGGCGCTTAACGACGGCAGCTGGTACGATTGGACGCAAGTTTCCGGCATCAGCGGCTTTCTGCAGATCGCGGCTGATCCGAGCGGCAGGCTTTGGGCAGCCAGCGCAACCCGGCTTTACAAGCAGAACGCCGGGACAGATACGTTCACCGACGTCGGCGAGATCGCAACGGCTGCGAGTCCGGCTGATCCGATCAAGATCGCGTTCAAGGGGAGCGATGTTTATGTCCATCGGACCGGCGGGACCGTGCGCAAATATTCCGGCAGCGGCACAAGCTATGCCATGAGCCAGCTGCCGATAACCGGCGTCCTGGATATCGCGGCTGATCCGGTCAAGCTCTACATCGTCCAGCCGAGCGGTATCTTCGGTTCGCCCGACGGCTCGAATTATTCGCCGATCGAAGTCCTGCCTTACGACGAGGTGGCGATCGAAATTCTCGGCGGCACTTTGCGCTGCGGAACAAGCTCCGGAGGGCTTTATGACCAGAATCTTCTGCCGGCCGCACCGACCGCTACCGCGACGATAGCGTCCGGCAATGTCAACCTTAGCTGGACTTCCGTTTCCGGCGCGTCCTACTACGTCGTCGGCTATTGCTCGGATTTCAGCAGCTGCACGAGGGTGAATGTCGGATCCGCGACGTCCTGGAGCCGCTCGGCAACCGGAATCAGGCTCGTATACGTCGTCGCGGTCGACGCTACCGGATACGAATCGATGATCGGTTATAAGCCGGTCTGTAATTCTGATACGGTCGCGCCTGCGCCGATCTATGATCTGGCCTGCGAGGCTAACGCGAATTCGATCTGGTGCACCGGAACCGTACCTTCCGACAATATCCTGCTTGCCCGGATCGAGGCTGCTTATCGACTTGTTTCTGCAGGTCCGCCTTCGGTCATCAACTGGGCAGGTTCGTCCAAAGTCCTGATCGTGCCTCCCGGCGCGTCCGGATCGATGTTTACCGTCGAGATAACCGGCCTTCCGCCAGGAACGAGCTACTATGTCGCGGCCCGCGGCGTTGATACCTGCAACAGGATGTCGTCGCTCGTGAACACCGTGCCAATCGCGACAAGCAGCGCCAGCCAGCAAAGGCCTGTAACGCTGGCCTGGGATCCCAGCCCTTCGGCCGTAGCAGGGTACCGGATCCGTTATGCTAACCGGGACCTTTACCCGTCTGGCTACAATCTAGCGT
Source organism: uncultured Gammaproteobacteria bacterium (assembly GCA_964435875.1). GTDB lineage: Bacteria > Patescibacteriota > Patescibacteriia > Patescibacteriales > CAYTAV01 > CAYTAV01. The sequence continues at coordinate 3,288 of CAYTAV010000031.1, read as the reverse complement.
ATGACGCGAAAACCGCAATGACAGCAACGCTCCAGCTCGGCACCGGAACATGGGAGTTCGTCGCTACGGCGTATGACGCAAGCGGTAACGAAAGCGCTCCTTCCAACGCGGTTCAATGGATCAACCAGTAGATATCCATTGGCAAGTAGACGCGAAAACGTCTACTTTTTTTTCCCATCAGGCCTTGATTTTTTTTGCAGTAGTGCTATGCTTAGGATGTAAAAGGGAGGTCATTTAAAAACCGAACAAGCCAAACGCATGCGGATCCTGATTCGAAAAAGCCTCGTCATGCGCGACACAAGTTTTGGATCAAACATCGCTTAAAGGCTCGCCTTTTTCAGCGCCCGCGTGCGGGTGCGGATAGGCCACAAGGGTAGAATGCGCCGCAGGCCCAGGCCCGGGGAAGGACCACCTTTCCGGCGCCCCGCCCGGCACTCTGGCCGATAAATCGGACAGAACCCATTAGTGAAGAGCCAATTCTTGTCCGCGCCCATATGGCGGGGCTTTTTTGGTTAATATCAGCGCATATTTCTTAAAGTATTATTAGTTGATTTTACAGAAGGGGTGTTATATCCTTAGGTCATCAGAGTTTTTTATAATACAGGTAAGCGGGCGGTAGCATAACGGCATGCCCGCCCGCTGGGTTGCCGGGGTATAGTATAGTGGTAGTACGCGAGCATGGGGTGCTTGTAGTTGCGGTTCGATTCCGCATACCCCGACTAAAAGGTATTCCAAATTAATTATTAATTGCGGGAAAATTATGAGAAAAGCAATTTTGATCGCGTTTTGCCTCCTGCTAGCCGTCCTGGTTTCAGGCTGTTCGCTGACCGGCGGTTCGAAAAACCCAGCTAGCACAGGACAGGAAACCGAAGTCGCGCCGACTGGCGAAGAGCAGGCAGGCACACCGGCTGATGAAACCGGAGACATACAGGATGTTGAACCTGCAGATATGGCGGATGATACGGATGTTGTTCAAGAATCAGAAACGGCGACAACGACGGATACTACCGCGAAGTCGTATACGCTCGCTGAGATTGCCCTGCACGGCACTCCGGAGGATTGCTGGCTGGCGATCAGCGGCAAGGTATATAATGTAAGCAATTTCGACGCCCAGCATGGCGGCGGCAAAGCTGTTTATGAAGGATGCGGTAAAGATGCTACGACCTTGTTTGAGACCAGGCCGATGGGCTCGAAAACGCCGCATTCGGAAAAAGCCCGCGGGTTCCTGCCCAATTTCGAGATCGGGGTGCTGGCTTCGGAAACTACTGCTACAACGACTGCCGGATCGATGTAATACGCCGGACATGGCATAGAAACAGCCCCGCTTTTTGCGGGGCTGTTTTTGACCGGGAATCGATAATCAGGTAAGATTATCATATATGAAAATTGCGACCGAACAGTTCGAAGAATGGGTGCGCGAGGCAATCGACAGCCTGCCGGACAAGTTCTCGGAGCCGCTCAACAACGTTGCGTTTCTCGTCGAGGACGATCCTTCCTTCGAGCAGAGAAGGAAGGCGAAGCTGGGGCGCGGCATGCTCCTGTTCGGCCTTTACGAGGGTTATCACCAGTCCTCGAAGCGCAATATCGGGCCCGTGCTCCCCGACAGGATAACGCTGTTTAAGAACAGTTTTGCGGCCGCCTTTTCCTCCGAAGCCGAAGTCCGGCGGCAGATCGCGGATACGATCAAGCATGAGATCGCGCACCATCTAGGCTTTGACGAGGAGGGGGCCAGGAAAGTCGCGAAGATCCACGGAGAATGAGCAGGCATGATCTTGTTCGAAGCAAAAGAAAAACAAGATCATGGTCATCGTGAGGATCCAGTCCCGAGCGCTCGGCACGGTTCACTACGCCCCTTTTGCAGGGCGTAGAATATTTCTAAGTTTATATTCTAAGATGGGCAATCTCGAAAAGTTCTCAATTAATGCGCCGGAGGAAAGGTCCGGAAAGGGCGGCGAAGAAATCGATCAGGACAGAAGGAAGTTCCTCAAGGCGGCTGCCGCCGGTGCGATAGCCGCCGGGACAACCGCGGTTTTACCGGCGGCTTATAAAGCCGGCGAACGGCTGGCAGACTATTATTACGGGAATGATGAGGACGATTTAGGAGGGAAGCAGAGAAGAAATTCCGGCCAAGAAACCAGGGGGCTGAAACAGGCTAATGGCCAGCACGAGATTGCCAGGGTCGAGGCCAGGTTCATAGAAGAAGTCTTTGATATCAAGGATCTCGAAGATCCGATCAGATTCAGCAGGGAAAACGTCCTGGCGAGCATTGAAAAATGGCGTGGCTATTACAAGAACGCCGGCAAGCGGGACCTGGCACGCTCGATCAAGGTGTTGGGCGATTGGAACGGCGAACCGCTAAAGGCTTTTGAAGAAATTTTCAAGAATGAAGCATATTTCGACGCCGTTTTAGAAGAGATTTTCAGGGATTCAGTCCGTCCTTATATCTATAATGAGCGTAGGGAACGGCTCATGGAACAGCTTCGGAAGGATAAGGAAAGGGTTGTCAATCTCGCTTATCTTTATATCGCGGAAACGAACGGCGTCCTGGACAGCGTCTCATCAGCCAAGGCCTGCGGCCCTTACCAGTTTATCGCCGAGACGGCCAGGCTCCGGGGCCTGCAAGTCGAAGAGGGGTATGACGAGCGTTTCGATTTTGTCAGGAGCGCCGAGGCCTGCCTGAAGCATATGGTCCGCCTTTACCATATCTATGGCGATTGGGATTTGGCCTTGTCCGCCTATAACGGCGGGCAGATCGAAGGATATATGAAGCATGAACGCAGCAGGGCGATTGCCGAGAAAAGGGAGGTGCGCTACAGTTATGACGATTTCCTCGGCTGGATGGAGCGGGAGGTGAACAAGAAGCGGGAAGAGATCATGGATCAGGGCAGTTTCAAATATAAAGTAATGAAAGGCGAGCGGCTCGGCAGTATCGGCCGCAGATTCTCGCTGTCGCAAAGCGAGCTCGACCAGGTCGTCAGGCAGAATAACTTGCGGGCTGATTTAAGGCTTTTGGAAGGACAGGAGCTCGCTATTCCGCTTAGCCGGCAAAAGAAGCTGGAAAGATTCCGCAAGGCGATATCAGGTTTCAGGCAGAACCTGGCTTATCCTGCCAAGCTATACGGCATCGTGAAGGCTCTGCAGGATTTGAATCTTGCGGGCAGTTATTCCTCGGATTCTCGGCATTTCCAGGAAATAAGGATTGATGAGCCGACAACCCTCAAGGTAATCGCCGGATCGTCAAGATATCTCGATACGATCAGAAGCCTGAATCCGGCCGTAAGGAACAAG
>CAYTAV010000030.1:8206-12079 GCA_964435875.1 uncultured Gammaproteobacteria bacterium | reverse complement strand
TCAAACTCTCTGTTAGTTTTTTACTTGGTATCGGCCAAGAGAAAGTCTTGTGCAAACGCTGGCGGCGGGAAGCCGTTCAGCGTTCAACCCGAGTCCTCGGGTTCAAACTCTCTGTTAGTTTTTTTACTAGGTTAGCAATCCTAGATGCGTTTTGAAAAACGCATAAAAAGGAATATAGAGAACCCTTGGTCCGGGAACATGCCTGGACCCAGGGCAATGGAATTGTACTATGAATTGGCGCCTGTCAGCACCAAAACAGATATTCGATTGTCAATGAGCATTTGAAAAAAACGTTAAAAAAATAGAGAGATACCGGTACATTCTATCTCATCCATAGTCATTGACCGCGTTTTTTTCAGTTCGTAATGTAATGTTACACTTTTATTATCTCGCTGTCAATACTCTTTATTGTATAATTGCCAATACATTAAATGAATAGAATAGTCAAAAGACTTAGTTTAGGAATTATCGATTCTTAAGCTATTTTTCCAGGCGGTTGTAAATATCTTCTTCCCTGATAATATCGTCTTCTTCCAGATAACTGCCTGTCTGGACTTCGACCAATTCAAGGTCGATCTTGCCTGGATTTTCGAGCCGGTGCGTAGTTAGGGCAGGGATGAAAGTGCTTTCATTTTCCTTAAGGAAAAGATCCTTATCGCCGAGTACGATCTTGGCCATACCCTTGACCACGACCCAATGTTCAGCCCTGTGATAATGCTTCTGCAGGCTGAGCTTGGCCCCTGGGCAGACCACGATCTTTTTGACCTTGTGGTTAGGATTGTCGATCAGGACCTCATATCTTCCCCAAGGCCGGTGTACAACGATATTATGCTCGAGTTCTTTGATGCCTTTTTCTTTAAGCAATTCGACTATCTTCTTGATATCCTGGCTGCGCCCTTTTTTTTGTATGAGTATGCTGTCGTTGTTCTCGACAATAACTAGGTCTTCGACGCCGATCGTAGCAATCAGCCTGTCGCTGGCGGTCAGCGTGAAAACGTTCTTTGAATCGATGCTGATATGCCTTGAACTTTCTCGAGCATCGATCTCGGCTAGATTGTCAAAAGATCCGATATCGTTCCAGCCGAATTCACCCTCGAATATCACGACATTGCCGGATTTTTCTGAAATCGCATAATCAAATGAAATATCCGGCATGCTCGAAAAATTCTTTAGAAAATCCTCATAGCTTAATGCCATGACGGAGTTGATCTCTGGACAGTGTTCCTGGACCTCCCTGACGAATCCGCGCAGGCTGAAAAGATACATGCCGGAATTCCAGACGTATTCCCCTGAATCGATATAAGCAAGCGCCGTGTAAGCGTCAGGTTTTTCCTTGAACTCCAAGGCCCGGTAATAACTGCCGGCTTTCGCTCCCTTGCGGATATAGCCGTAACCCGTGTCAGGCCTTGTGGGCGTGATGCCGATCGTCCCGATGTTATCGCCGACGTCCCTCAAAGCGGTCTTCACGAGATTAAGATATGAATCGCGGTCTCCGATATAATGATCTGATGGCAGCATTATTACGGGGCTATCGTGGCTGGCTCGCTGCTTATCGATGAGATGCTTGACAGCGAACGCCGCAGCCGGGGCAGTATTGAGGCTCGCAGGCTCGGTCAGCACGTTCTCGCGCACGAACCCCTTGTCGACTTCCTTTATCTGGTTGACGACATTGAAAAGGTTTTCCGTATTGGTTACGAAGAGGATTCGTTCCGGAGGCATGATTTCCCGCATGCGCAGATAGGTTTCCTGCAGGAGCGAGTGCTTTCCATAAAGATTCAAAAACTGCTTCGGGAAATTTTTTCTTGATAAGGGCCAGAGGCGAGTCCCGGAACCGCCGCACAGAATTATGCTGTACATAGTTTTATAGTAAAATTAGTATCCATATCTTAGTAGCATAAAGAGCATTCGTCAAGTTTTGCCCTGCACGCAGACCGGATTGCCCCCTATCAGTTGCGTTACAAAAAAAATGTGCTACAATAAAAAGTGCTTTCAGCAAGGATGCGATCCAAACTCGTTTATCTTATTAAATAGCGACGCCCCCTATAATCAAACAGTATATAGGGGGTCCGTTCCCGCATATGCAAAAAAACATGCAATCACGTGTATTAATCATTGTAGCGCTAGTCGGCCTATTATCAATATTGGCGGGCTGTTCCGTAGCAGGATTGGGAAGCGCGCAAAATGCGCTGAAGCCCGAAGAAGCGAAGGCGGCGGCAGAGAAGTTCATTAATGAAAATCTGCTTTCAGATGGCGCGACGGCTAAGATCAACGAGATCAGCGAAGACGCCGGTCTTTACAAGATCGCAGTCGAGACAAACCAGAAGACGTATAATTGGTATATGACGAAAGACGCGAAGAAGTTCTTCCCGCAGGTAATCGATGAACAGATGGTCAGCGACCAGAAAAAAGAGCAGGAGCAAGCCCAGGCAGATAAGGCGAAGGAAGATCAGGCGACTTTGGCTAACATGCCGAAAAGCGACAAGCCCAAAGTTGAGCTGTTTGTCATGAGCCATTGCCCATACGGGACCCAATCTGAAAAGGGCATTATTCCAGCGGTTGAAGCGCTCAAGGACAAGGTCGATTTCTCGGTAAAATTCTGCGATTATGCGATGCACGGCGAGAAGGAAGTCAAGGAACAGTTGACCCAGTATTGCGTTCAAAAGCAGGATAAAAGCAAATATCTAGCTTACCTTAAATGCTTCCTGGGCGATGAGACCAAGTCCGATCAGTGCCTGAAAGACTCGAAGGTCGACGTGAAAGCGCTCGAATCCTGCAAGACACAGGCCGATAAGGAGTTCAATGTCATGAAGAATTTCAAGGATCAGGCCGGGTGGCTTAACGGCCGCTTCCCGGTAGTCGAGCTTAATAAGGCCGAGGCGAACAAGTATGGAGTGAGCGGTTCGCCCTCTTTGGTCATTAACGGCACGAAGATCAATTCCGATAGAAATCCGCAGGCTTATCTGACGACCATCTGCAACGCATTCAATGAAAAGCCCGGCGAGTGCGACGTGAAACTATCTTCGGATAATCCGTCAGCAGGATTCGGTTATGCGGCGGGTGATAGCGGAAGCGCCGAAGGCGGATGCGGAGGTTAAATTGACAAGCGCGATATTCAAATAAGGAAAACCGCCCTGGTTATTCCAGGGCGGTTTTTTAAATCGATCTTTAGAATCTGATAATAGAATAAGTATTCATCGATCCGATCAATAGGCAAGGAGGATGAGATGCGGCGTTATTGTAAAAGCAGGCTTATTGCCTGGCTCCTGCTTTATTTCTTGGCTGCTATGTTTTGCGCGCTTACCGCAATCGGAGCGGCGGAAACTAGCGGATTTAGCGATGACCAGAGGAGGCAATCGTACAAAGAGTGGTTCGCCGCGGCAGAAGAGTTCGCCCTGAAAGCTGGTGCTAGCGGCTATCTTGCCATGCTGATCGAAAAACAGGCGCTTTGCGTTCCTTCAGGCATGGGTATGGCTATGCAAGAGAAATCCGGGTTGCGCAATGGAGCAGCTTTAAAAAATGCTGAGGTTTGCGTCGCCCCGCTATCAGAAGAGGAGATCGCTGAAATCATAAAAAATACACGCAATATCTTTAATCTGGCCTTTATCGAGCCGCTCGACCAGACTATAGTACTGAGGAAAGCCCCCTCTAGCAATTTCGGCAAAGCCGTCAACGTTTTTCGCGTGGCTTATCAGCTTTGCTTTTTAAACTTCAAATCATATGATTGGTCGAACGAGGAAGCGTATTGCTGGTCATGGCGCCAGACCCTTGATTTCGAACATGCAATCTGGAAATCGATCGGCGGCGCCGAATACGAAAAGATGTTAAGCAAGGATGTTGCAGAGTTCGGCGACGAGATCAGGGCGATCAAGACGA
>CAYTAV010000030.1:0-8106 GCA_964435875.1 uncultured Gammaproteobacteria bacterium | reverse complement strand
CCGATCGCGCCGGGTATCGATCTCTTCCAGCCAGTCGGCGTTTGCGTAAACGTCTTGAATATTACCGCGATCACAGCAGTCAAAGTCAGGAAGGTCAGGATCGGTTCAGTCAGCTGGAAGATTATCAACCCGCCCGAACCCCTTTTTTCCAGGGCGGCTTTCGCGACCGAAAGCCAGACGCTTACCAGAACCGAGCCTAAAAGTACGAAACCGATCAGGAATACTATAAGGAAAGCGGCAGTCCGGCTTATGAGAGTATCTTTGATCAGATTGCCCGACTTCGTCTCGATATGGCAGATCGTTGCAAGCGAGTTTCTAAGCTGGACAAAGACGCGAGCCGCCGCCAGGAGGGTCAGAAGGATGCTGGAAGACGCTACAAGATAGCCGGTTGAGGGAGAAAGCGGGCTCGTCATGAGCGAATAGGCTAGATCAGCGATATTGCTGTTCGTCGCGAGCAGAATATAACGGTAGATTTCCTGCCGGACCAGGGCATCATCAACGAACGCACCTAGCATTGTTACGAGTACTATCAAGAGCGGGGCCAGCGATAGTGCTCCGTAGAACGCCAGGGCGGCAGCCATCTGTGAGGTGTTATGTTCGTTCCAGCTTTCCCAGGTTCGTTTAAATATGCTTCTGAATGTGTAGCTTTCCATCTGCGTCATATACGGTATAATAATGGGAAAATCGGTGATCAGTTTAACAGGAGGCCTTATAACAAAAAACCACATGCGTTTGGCAGGGCGGTAGTTAGATCGTGAATTTCAAGTAATGGATCTTATCGCCACGCTCGATCGATTCCGCTTCAGCCGCGGTTCTGATAGCGAGCAGGGCATCGTTCGGTCCTCCGGCATAGATATCGCGCGCTTCGTCTTGCAGATCGAGGCCGAGCTTGCCAGCGGCCAACTTTGTATAATCCAGGAAATCTTCATCATTGGTTTTGAGGTGGACCGCGCCGCCCGGTTTTAAGATCTTGCGGTACAGTTCGAGAAAATTAGGCGAGGTCAGCCGTTTTCCCATATTGTATGCTTCGGGATAAAGGTCGGGAAAAGGCAGCCAGATCTCATCGGTTTCGCCGCCAGCGAAATGCGATAGGAGGTTTTCGATGTGTTCGTTGATGAAGGCGGTGTTCGAAAGGCCCTTTTCAAATGCGGTTTTCGCCCCTAGCCAGATCGGCCGGCTTTCGCGATCGATGCCGATGAAGTTCTTGTCCGGGAAGAGTTCGGCCAGTGCAAGGGTATAATCGCCTTTGCCGCAGCCCAGTTCGAGCACGATCGGACTTTCATTGTTGAAATACGTCTTGTTCCAAGATCCTTTGAGAGAAGCAGGCGGCCTAAGCAGAAGAAAGGATGAATCTGAAGCATTTAACATTTTCGTAGAGTTAGGGATTAGCATTTATACAGTTATTTTAACTTAAGCGCAGTACACTGTAAATATCGATTACTAGCGGCCTACCGGGATTTAAAGGTGCAGCATGGCAGGGAATCCGCGAATTTGCTAAAATAATGTCAGAGCATAACATGTTTAAGCCGCAGGAAATATGAGAAATGGCATCGCCGGGCTTAGTCCGAAGGCTGCTGAGGAAAAGCTGAAGCAGGAAGGATACAACGAATTGCCGCGAAAAACCGGCTATTCGTTCTTTTCTATTTTGCGGGGAGTCGTGAGCGAACCGATGGTTTTTCTTCTGCTCTCTTGCGGAGGTTTATATTTTTTCATAGGAGACCTGCATGAGGCCTTTATCCTTATAATTTCGGTCATCGGAATAATCGGCATAACATTATTTCAGGAGATAAAGACCGAGAAAGCCCTTGAAGCGCTTAAGGGTTTGGCAAGTCCCCGTGCTTTAGTAGTGCGCGGAGGAAAGGAAATCCGCATCCCCGGCCGGGAAGTTGTGCGGGAGGATATTATCGTGCTGGCGGAAGGCGATCGGATCCCGGCAGATGCGGTTTTGACATCTTCTTCGCACCTGATGGTCGATGAATCCTTGCTGACTGGCGAGTCGGTGCCTGTCAGGAAGGTTAGCAAGTCCGACAATAAAGACATGGGCGTTTCAAAAGTCTTTTCCGGGACCATGGTCATTAGCGGACACGGCATTGCCAAAGTGTATGCTACCGGCCCAGCCACTGAAATCGGAAAGATCGGAGCTGCTTTGAAAGATGCGGAACAAAGCGAAAGCCCGATCCGCCAGGAAACGAAACGGCTCGTCAGGATAGTCGCTCTAGCAGGATTCGTTTTCTGCCTGTTCGTGTTTTTCTGGTTCGGTGCCGTGCGCGGAGATTGGCTGTCAGGGCTCTTATCCGGGCTGACTTTGGCAATGGGCATCCTACCGGAGGAATTTCCGGTAGTTCTCACGATATTCTTAGCGCTCGGCGCCTGGCGCATCTCGAAGAAAAAGGCTTTAGTGAGGAGGTTTGCCGCGATCGAAACCTTGGGCGCAGTCGATGTCTTGTGCGTCGACAAGACCGGCACCTTGACGGAAAACCGGATGGTTGTCGCATCGCTGTCCGCCGCCGGCACTCATCTGGAAATCAGGCCCCAAGATCGTAAACCGCTTCCAGAGCGTTTGCGCGAACTGGTCGCTTTCGGGATGCTGGCAAGCCAGGATATCACGTTTGATCCGGTCGAGATCGCGATAAAAGAATACGGAACTGAAGCCGCCGTTGCCGAACTGGACAAGTATAAGGACTGGGTTTTAGAAAAGGAATATCCGCTCTCAGACGATCTATTAGCCTTATCCCACGTTTGGCGCATACCCGGTGGCGGATATATAATTGCCGCCAAAGGAGCACCGGAGGCAATTGCCGAACTATGCCGCCTGTCTGATGACGTTCGGCGCGATATCGATAAGGATATAGAGCGGATGGCAGAAAAGGGTCTGCGCGTACTCGGAGTCGCCAAAGCCGAAGGCGACAGGAAGAGCGCTTTGCCGCGCAGCCAGCGCGAATTCGATTTCAGCTTCATGGGCCTGGTAGGCTTCGCCGATCCTTTGCGCAAGAGCGTTCCGGCGGCAGTGGAAGAGGCTTATCAAGCAGGTATCAGGATAATAATGATAACCGGAGATAACCCAGGTACGGCTATGAACATAGCTCGATGGGCAGGTCTTGAGATGTCCAGCCGCGCGCTTTCAGGATCCGAGATCGAGGCGATGAGCGATGATGCATTGCGCAGGGCGCTGGCGAGCAAAAGCATCTGTGCTCGCGTGATGCCCGTTCAGAAATTGCGTATCGTGCGCGCATTGAAAGCGGGGGGGCGCGTTGTCGCTATGACTGGCGACGGCGTAAACGATGCGCCCGCGCTCAAGGAGGCCGACATCGGCATCGCGATGGGCATGCGCGGTACAGATGTCGCGCGCGAAAGCGCCGACATCGTCCTCCTGGATGATAATTTCGAGACCATCATCAAATCCGTAGCGACCGGCCGACGGATATACAACAATATCAGGAAAGCCATGGCCTATATAATTTCCATCCACATCCCGATCGCCTGCCTGGCTGTAGTCCCGGTCATCATGGACTGGCCGCTCATCCTGTTTCCTGTCCATATCGTATTCTTGGAGCTGATAGTCGATCCGGCTTGTTCGATCGCGTTCGAGAACGAACCTTCGGAAAAAGGAGCGATGCAAAATCCGCCGCGCGGGAAAAATGAGAAGCTTTTCTCGTCAGCGACCTTCTATGCCAGCCTGTTCCAGGGCTTAGTAGTCTTCGCAACGGTCCTCTGCCTGTATGTTGCGTCGATATTCGAGGGCTATCCGGCGGAAATCTCGCGCACGCTGGCTTTTGCATCCCTGGTCTTGTCGAACATCGGCTTGATCCTTGCTAACCGTTCTTGGAATTCTTCATTCCTGGCTTCGCTGAGCGTAAGGAATAACGCCCTCTGGGCGGTTATCGCTTGGACAGCGGCGTTCCTGGCCGTTGTTATCTATACTCCTTATCTTGGCAGGTTGTTCAGGTTTGGTGCGTTGGACCTGCGACTCATGGCGGCCTGTTTCCTAGTGGCCGCAGCGAACACTACGATTGTCGAGACGGTCGAAGCAATCAAGAAAAGAGGTGTTAAAGTATCGTTATTGACAAAAACTAAATAATATTGTAAAAACAAATAAGCTGAATTTTTTTGGAAAATTACTATTCTAAGCCGGATATTCCGGCATTACGAAGGAGGCCTGCAATGTATGATGAAATGGGCATTGAAGATCTGGCAGAAGCCTACTTCCCAGGTTTCGTCAAATACCTGCGGGAATTGATTTTTGGCAAGCGAAAACGGAGGGTGCCGGTCGATAAGGAGACTACCGCGTTCTTGGCGGTATTCGAACAAAAAATCAAATATTACATCAAAAACATCGATGTTAAGAAACTTTAAATGCGCCCCAAAGGCGTATTTTTCTTGTTCGGTAAAGTTAAGTATGTTAGGATGGATGCAGGAAGGAAGTTGCCCGGCCAAACCGCTAAGTTTTTAGCACGATTATCATGAATCAGAAAATCAGCTCGTTAATCAAGCTCGAAAAGCCTTTGGTGATTTTTGATATCGAGACGACCGGGCTATCATTGACAGCGGACAGGATCATCGAGATCGGATATTGCAAAATTTTTCCGGACGGCAGGGAAAAAGAAGAGGCCATCCTTTTTAATCCCGAGATTTCCATATCCCAGGAAGCCTCGGCCATACACGGTTATACGAATGAGATGCTGGCTGGAAGCCCGGTATTCAGCGACAAAGCACAGGAAATCTGGACGATATTCCACGGATGTTTTTTCGGAGGTTATAATATCCAGAAGTTTGACCTGCCATTTATGAAGCGGGAATTCGCTAGAGTCGGCATGGATTTCCATTATTTGCCGGAAGATATCGTTGATTCGAAGGCGATCATGCAGTATCTCGAGCCGCGGACGCTGGCCAACGCCTATAGGCATTACACCGGGAAAGAACTCAAAGGCAACCACAGGGCCGGGATCGACACGCTGGCCGCGAAAGAAATCCTTGAAAGCCAACTGGAACGCTACCGCGAATTGCGCGACTGGGACTTTATCAATTTCATCCACAAGCGCCGGACGGAAAATCAGGCGGAGAATACGACGAAGATCGTCTGGAAGAAGGGCGAGGCGCATTTCGCTTTTTCAAAATACGAGGGAGTTTCGGTCGACGACGTGGCACGACGCGATCCGGGCTTTCTCCGATGGATTTTGTCTTCCGATTTTTCGGCTTACGTAAAATGCATCGCTGAGCGGGCCTACCGCCGCATCTGGCGCGCAAAAGACGGCCGCCAGAGCATCCGGCCCCCCTACGAAAAATAGGTTGCTTATGGAAAAAACAACAAATCAAAATGAAGACCGCATAGTTTCCACCCAGGCGCTGGGCGAGGATACCGTATTTGACGCGAGCCTGCGGCCGAAGCGGCTCCATGAATACGTCGGCCAGGACAAGGTCAAGACCAACCTCGAAATATTAATCCGAGCGGCCCAGAAAAGGGGCGAGCCGATCGAGCATGTGCTGTTCTACGGCGCTCCGGGGCTTGGCAAGACGACCCTGGCGCACGTGATCGCGAATGAGCTCGGTTCGCATATCCGCGTGACTTCGGGTCCGGCGATCGAGAAGGCCGGCGACCTGGCCGCCATCCTGACGAATCTTTCAGAAGGCGATATCTTGTTCATCGACGAGATGCACCGGCTGAACAAGGCGATCGAAGAGGTCCTTTATCCGGCGATGGAGGATTATGCGCTTGATATCATAATCGGCAAGGGGCCTTCAGCCAGGACCCTGCGCATCGATCTGCCGCGGTTCACGATCGTCGGCGCGACGACTAAGGCCAGCCTGATCTCTGCTCCGCTCCGCGACCGTTTCGGCATGGTCTACCATCTCGAATTCTACGAAATTCGTGATATCGAACGGATTGTCGACCGCAGCGCCCGCCTGCTTGAAATCGCGATCGAAGAGCAGGCGATGATGGAGATCGCGAGGCGCTCGCGGCGGACGCCTCGCATCGCCAACCGGCTCCTCAAGCGGGTGCGCGATTATTGCGAGGTGAAAAGCGACGGGCGCATCGCCGGCGAGAACTGCCTCGAAGCTTTCGGCCTCTTAGACGTCGACGAGCTCGGCCTGGACTGGGTCGACCGCAAGATACTCGAGACTATCATCGATAAGTTCGGAGGAGGGCCGGTGGGGCTGGGCACGATCGCGGCCTCGACCGGCGAAGACATGGCCACGATCGAGGAAGTATATGAGCCTTATCTGATGCAGCTCGGGTTCCTCGACCGCGGCTTGCGCGGGCGCGTCGCTACCGACCATGCTTACCGCCACCTCGGGCGCAATAAGCCCGGGCGCGACAGGATGTTCGAATAATTTCGCGGATAAAAACATGCAATTTCCCCTGTATTACCTCCTTATTCCTTACATATTCTTCCTGGTCGTCTGGGGGGCGTTCAGCGCCATAGCCCTTTTCCATATGTTAAGCTACGGTTTCAAGAACTGCTTGACGATCGGGACTATCCTGGCTTATCTGGCAGTGTCTGCCATGATGCTCATAGCGTCTTATAGCTATATCGCCGGCATCGACTGGACTGCGCAGGCAGAAGTCGGCATGCCCGCTCCGGCCACGGAAGTTTTTTTCGCGCCGTGATTAATTATGCATCAAACATGAAGCCTGAAGCGGTAAAAATCGATGCTCCGCGCGAAGCTGTTTTCGAAAATAGCGGATTTTCAAAGCTGTTAGCGGAAAAGCCATATCTTGCCGAAGCTCTCCGCGAACTCGGAGAACATGATGCGGCCACGCAGGACCATTGCCTGCGTGTCGCGCAAGCGGCTGATTATATCGCCGATCGCCTAAGGATGGCTAAGGAGGACAGGGAGCTTTTGGTATCCGCGGCTTTGGCGCATGATATCGGCAAAAGGGGGGTGGATCGGCGCATTCTGCAAAAGCCAGGACGGCTCGGAGAACAAGAATGGGAAGCGATAATGGCTCATCCGAAAATCGGCTATCAGTATCTTCTGGAAAAGGGCGAACAGGAAGTCGCTGAGATCGTCGTCGGACACCATGAATTTCAAAGGGCCAATCCTTATTCTCGAGGGTGGAAGGCCGGCGCAGGAAAGGTCGTCGACATCGCGGATTATAAGCAGAGAAAGTCCGATGACAGGACGGCAAGGCTGACCAGGCTGGTCGCGATGATCGATGCTTTCGATTCGATGGCTTACCCCAGGCCCTATGTCGATCCGAAGACGCAGGCAGATCGCAGAAGGGAGCTGGAGGCTACATTCTGCGGTTCGCCTTCCGATGCTGAAGCGCGAGAGGTCATAAAGTTGCTGGAAGAGCATTTAGACAACAGTGCTACCGGGGAAAAGGGCGCCGAGAGAGCTTAATATTCCAATATGCTGTCGCTTTACCGCTTGCCGCATGCCGATCCTGACGAGAAGATCCTGAGGATCATGCGGCGGGACATATTCATCCTCTTTAGGAAAATCCTGCTTTCCCTGGTTATGCTCGTCTTGCCGCTGGTTTTTTTCGCGCTGGCGGTCAATCTGTTTCCGAACCTGATGTCAGGCAGCATCGCACACCCGTTGGCCGTGCTCGGCATGAGCGCGTATTACCTTTTTGTCTGGCTATTCTCGTTTTTTATGTTCATCGATTATTACCTCGATGTCTGGATCGTGACCAATGAACGCATCATCGACGTGCAGCAGAAGGGTTTTTTCTCGCGAACTATCGCAGAACAGCGGCTCTCCCGGGTCCAGGATGTCACGAGCGAAGTCGAAGGCGTCTGGCCGACGGTTTTTCGCTTCGGTAACGTGCATGTCCAGACGGCCGGCGAAATCCAGCGCTTCAATTTCATGCAGGTTCCCCGCCCGGATGATGTCAGGGATTTCATCATTAAACTAGTCGAGCGTGCGCAGGAAGAGGAGAATTCGCGTCCAGGCGCGGTCGGCGAGGCTGGCATGGCAACTAGACAGAACAAGGAGAGGATTGACATGCAGGATGGAAAAAAGTAATAATACCAGAGATTAAAGTCCAAGGAAGCGTCTTCGAGGACTTTTTTAGACCTTTGAAAACCAAGAGATAATGCTGTTGATGCTTTTACCGATATCGGAGGAGGCGCTTATGGGATTAAGAGCCGGCACGAGCAA
>CAYTAV010000029.1:10397-12186 GCA_964435875.1 uncultured Gammaproteobacteria bacterium | reverse complement strand
ATGCATTTTCAGCGCTTTGTCATTGATGACAATCCTGGTATCTTTGTTCATCGCCGTCCTGATTTCATCAGGAAATGCCCGCATTTGCAGAAATTTATAAACCTCTTCGAACAGACCTGTTATTATATTAATCTTCCGTATCATTATCATAAGCCCTTGAGTCTTTCTCCCTAACCTTAGGTTGGGCAGCTTCTCCTCGATCCAACCGTTCGCTAACGCCAGTTTGCCGGAAATTCCGCCCCTGTCAAAGACGTTCTCCATCCCGGCGAACCAGTATACGAAGTAAGGGTCGGCCAGGATCCTCGATCCTGGTCCCGAGTATCCGGGACCGGCCTTGGCTTCCGGAAAGCCTGCACTGTCTTCCTGCATCGATACTTTATGCGTTGTAAGCAAAAATCCGCTCAGGTCGAGAGCCTCCTCGGACACGAAAAAGCTTAGACACAGCTTATCTTTCTGATCGCCGGCCGCGGGGCGGGATCTCAAGAACGCCGCAAGCAGGACCGAGAACAGCCTGACCGTCCAGATCCGTCCTGCTTTCGCGACTATGAACAGGTCGATATCGCTTTCGTCTCTTAAGTTGCGAGCGCCGATCAGGTTGCCGATAGCTACATAGCGGACCGCCGGGATAAGGTGCAGAAGCCGGGAAAACCGGCGCGCCTTCCTCGTCTTGCAACGCGCGTAATTCTGCCTCTTAAGGCGGGTTATGAGTATCCCATCCCTGCCAGGAAGATTATAGAAACCCTTATTGCAGATGAGCCCGCCGCTTTGTTCCAGGCAGGCGAGCACGCTGGCAAATTCGCTGAGGCTCGCAAAGCGTTCCGGAGTATACCGAAAAATTTCTATGATAGTCAGGGGGAAATCGAATAGGTCAAAAAAGGCAAGCGTATTCAGGATAGCCTGCCTTTTCCTGGCTTGATCAATGCCCGTAGTGTCCCGCTCTTTGTCGATATTGAAGTCCATTCGAAAAAAAATGCAAATAACGAAAAAATGTGGCGAAATTTTTGAATCTTCCCGATTTTAAACGCGATATTACTATAAACTCTCGAATCATTCGGTTTTCGGCTTCTCGATCAATGCAGGCTCGATTTGCGTTTCGCCTCCTGCGATCCTGACCACGTCTTTTTCGATCTTGCCAAGCTCTTTGTAGGCTGCGTTATAATGGTTGACAGTCGCCGAAAGCGACGTGCCGAGGCGGCCGACAAACGCTTCATAGGATTGGATATGCCTGCCGAGTTTTTCGACATTTGCGAGTATCTGCTTCGCTGATTCTTCGATCTGCATCGCTCGGAGGCCCTGCAATACGGTCTGTAGATAAGCGAGGAATGAGGTCGGGGACACTATGATGACCTTGCGGTCGCGGAAAGCGTAATCGATGAGATCGCGCGTCGAGATCTGCACGGCCCCGACCTTATTAATCAGCAGGTCATAATAGATGGCTTCGGAGGGGATGAACATGAAGGCGAAATCCATGGTGTTTTCCGATGGCTTGATGTATTTCGAGGTCTCATCGATGCGGTTCTTGAGATCCTGCTTAAAGGCTCGCTCGAGCTTTTCACGCTCCCCGGAATCCGAGCAGGAGAGTATTTTCTCGTAGTTCTCGAGGGTGAACTTCGAATCGACCGGTATGATTTTATCCCTGACGAAGACGACTGCATCGACGATTGTCCCGTCCTTGAACGCGTACTGCATCTGGTAGGAATTCGGCGGCAGGACGTTCTTCAGGGTCTGTTCGAGGAAGAATTCGCCGAGCACCCCTCTCTGCTTCGGGTTTTTCAGAATATCCTGCAGG
>CAYTAV010000029.1:0-10297 GCA_964435875.1 uncultured Gammaproteobacteria bacterium | reverse complement strand
AAGGGCAAGCCAACGGAAATGAAAAACATGGAGGCCGCTCCAGGCTTTGCCGGTTCTTTGGAGATTTTTTAATCCCAATATTAGATAAATATTTTGCTACCAGCAGTCTGCCCAGCCTGTTTGCCGAGGCTAAAAGGCCGCATACCTGCTTGCTGATTGTCCGGCTAAGCCCGTTTCTGTTCGTTCAGCCAAGCCGGCCCCTTGCTTCTTCGGGATACATATACTATAATTACTTTCGTTAATCGCGTACTTATCCAGGCGCTCGAATATAGTTTTGATTAAATCAATCTTCATAAATATTATGGCGATAAAAAAACCGGCGGCGGGAACGATCCGCATCAAGGGCGCCCGGGTACACAACCTCAAGAACGTGGATGTCGAGCTTCCCCGCGACAAATTCGTTGTCATAACCGGGCTATCCGGTTCGGGCAAATCCAGCCTGGCCTTCGACACCCTCTACGCCGAAGGCCAGCGCCGCTATGTCGAGTCGTTGTCCGCTTACGCGCGTCAGTTCATCGGCCTGATGGACAAACCGGATGTCGATTCGATCGAAGGGCTCTCGCCCGCGATCTCGATCGACCAGAAATCGACCTCGCATAACCCCCGTTCGACAGTCGGCACGGTCACGGAAATCTACGATTATATGCGCCTCTTGTTCGCGCGGATCGGCGAGCCGCACTGCCCGCAGTGCGGAAAACCGGTCAGGCAGTTCACGGTCGACGAGATAGTATCTTCCATCAACTCCTGCTACCGGGGGCGCTCCATAGCCGTATTGGCTCCGCTGATCAAGGATCGCAAAGGCGAGCACAAGAGCCTCGCCGACAAGATCGAAAAGGCCGGGTTCGCCCGCATCCGTTTCGACGGTATTGTCATGCCCTTGGAAGAGCTTGAGGACCTGCTTGTCGACAAGAAGAAGAAGCATACGCTAGAGATCGTCATCGACCGGCTGGACGTGTCGGAAGATAAGGAAGACCGCGCCAGGCTGGCTGAAGCCGTTGAAAAGGCGATCGATCTCGCGAACGGCTTAGTCACCGTCGTCCCGACGGATAACAAGCAGAATAAAGCCCGTGAAAAGGCGGCTGGGAATCCGGCGCCGGGCGCTGAAAATCTCCAGGATTGCCCTCCTGAACGCACATATTCCCAGCTCTTCGCCTGCCCCGACTGCGGCCTAAGCCTCCCGGAAATCGAACCGCGCATCTTCTCGTTCAACAACCCTCACGGAGCCTGTCCGGAATGCACCGGCCTCGGGACAAAACTGGAAATCGACCCGGAATTGGTCCTTAACCCGAACCTGACGATCGCCCAGGGCGCGATCCGCCCCTGGTCGCACAGCCCGTCAGGCAGCCAGACCTGGCTCCTGCGGATCCTCGGGACAGTCGCCGGCAAACACGGCTTCGACCTCAATACTCCGGTCAAGGACCTGGCTAAAAAACAGCTCGACATAGTCCTCTACGGCACCGGCGACAAGAGCTATCATGTCGAATACGCGAGCGACAGATTCTCCGGCGAGCTTACGACCGAATTCGAAGGCGTCGTCAACAACCTCGAACGCCGCTACAAGCAGACTGAATCGGATTATATCAGGAAAGAGATTGAAAGCTATATGCGGGTCCTGCCCTGCCCCTCCTGCGAAGGCCGGAGACTGAAGCCCGAAGCACTGGCTGTCAGGATCGATTCGCTTTCAATTTACGAGATCGGCGAAAAATCGATCAACTCTGCGCTCGAGTTCTTCTCGTCTCTCGAGGATACTCCCTTCATGACCGCCCGCCGGAAGAAGATCGCCGCACAGGTGGTGAAAGAGATCCGGGCGCGGCTCGCTTTCCTGGCGAATGTCGGCGTTGAATACCTTACGCTCAACCGGCCAGCCACGACGCTGTCCGGAGGCGAGGCCCAGCGGATCAGGCTGGCGACGCAGATCGGGTCCGCCCTGGTCGGTGTTCTGTACGTCCTCGACGAGCCGTCCATCGGCTTGCACCAGCGCGACAACGATAAGCTGATCGGAACGCTTATGAAACTGCGCGATCTCGGCAACACGATCGTTGTCGTCGAGCATGACCAGGCGACGATCGAGGCCGCTGACTGGGTCATCGACGTCGGCCCTGGCGCGGGAGAGCACGGCGGCCGCATAGTAGCGGCCGGCTCGCCGAAAGACATCGCGCGCTCGGCGGCTTCGCTCACCGGCCAGTATATTTCCGGCAAGAAGAACATACCGATCCCAAAAATCTACCGCAAAGGTAACGGGAAAGCGATCATGATCAAGGGTGCGAAAGAGCATAATTTGAAAGGTATCGACGCGACCTTCCCCTTAGGGCTCTTTGTCGCGATCACCGGGGTTTCCGGATCAGGCAAGTCAACGCTGATGAACGATATCCTGTTCAAAGCCTTGAACCAGCGCTTTTACCGGGCAAAGGATGCGCCAGGCGCGCATGGCGAGATACTCGGCATCGAGCATCTCGACAAGGTCATCTCGATCGATCAGTCGCCGATCGGCAGGACGCCCCGCTCCAACCCGGCGACCTACACCGGCGCTTTTACTCCCATCCGCGACCTGTTCGCCGCCCTGCCTGAAGCCAAGATCAAGGGATACAAAGCCGGGCGCTTCTCGTTCAATGTCGTCGGCGGGCGCTGCGAAGCCTGTTCCGGCGACGGCATGGTCAAGATCGAGATGCAGTTCCTGCCCGACGTATATGTGACCTGTGAAGTCTGCCATGGCTCGCGCTACAACAAGGAAGCGCTGGATATCCATTATAAAGGCCGGAATATTTCGGATGTGCTGAACATGTCCGTAGCCGAAGCCATGGAATTCTTCAGGCCGATCCCCCAGGTCCATCAGAAGCTGAAGACCCTTAACGAGGTCGGCCTCGGATACATCAAGCTCGGCCAGTCAGCGACTACGCTGTCTGGAGGCGAGGCGCAGAGGGTCAAACTCGCGACCGAACTTTCGCGCCGCGCGACCGGGCGCACGCTCTATATCCTCGATGAACCGACGACTGGCCTGCATTTCGACGATATCAAGCGGCTGCTGGCTGTCCTGCAGGCCCTGGTCGATAAAGGGAATACTGTATTGATCATCGAACATAACCTGGACGTGATAAAATCGGTCGATTGGATCATCGATCTCGGGCCCGAGGGCGGCGACCGGGGCGGAAGCATTGTCGCCTGCGGCACGCCGCGCGAGATCGCTAAGGCGAAAGACAGCCATACCGGCCGCTATCTGGCAAAGATCCTGAAAAGTTGAGCTAATTTCTAATAAAATGAGAAAAGCTCGGATGCGTAATCCGAGCTTGCTTGTTTTAGGAAAAGGCCGGCGAACCGGGGGCTATGAGCGGGATGGGTTATTGCTTCAGTTGGCCGGCCTTTAGGCCGCGGACAAGGAGGAAAGGAAAAGTTCCGCGGCTTTTCGATGTTCAAAGGACTTGTAAGGGGTCGTGCTGGCGCAATGCCAGTTGTTTGGGGGACGCCTGGCATCCGCCAGCACCTCTCCGGGAGACGATTCCGGCTAGGCCGGAAAAGCGGCCAGGAGGCCATCTCGGTTTCCAATGCTTTGGCGCCGAAAGCCCTATGCTTAAGGCGCACCTTGTCATGAAGATATAGGAATTCTCTATGTTTGTCAAGCTTTAAGTATTCAAAGGCTTAGTCTTAACAACTACCGCCTTGCGGCGAGCTGGCCGCAGGCTCCGCAGATCTTTCCGCCGAACGGATGCCGGACCGTGACGGCGATCCTGCCTTTCTCAAGGACACTCCTGAACGCATCGATGCGCTCGCGTCCGGATTTCTCGTGCCGGCCTGCGGGATTATAAGGGATCAAGTTAACGAATAAAAGCCTTTTTTCCTTCAACAATTCTGACAATTCTTCGGCTTGCCGGGGCGAGTCGTTTAAGCCCTTGATCAGGATATACTCGATCATGACGCGCCGGCTGGTCATTTTAATATAATAGTCGATCGCCTCGAAAGCCTTAGCCATCGGATAAACCATATTCGCCGGGACGATCCGGCTTCTTGACCTGCTGTCCGGAGCGTGCAGTGAAAATGCCAGGTTGACTTGTAATTTCTCGCGAGCGAGCGCTCTGATCCCTTCCGGAATTCCGATCGTCGAGATCGAGATATTGCGCGCCGCGACCCCGAGCCCGCCCGGGGAATTTATCTCGCGGACGGCCGCGAGCACGTTTGCATAATTCAAGAACGGCTCGCCCATGCCCATGAAAACGACGTTTGCGGCTTTGGCATTCTCGGCCTTCAGCTTGCGCGCGAATAAGACGGCCTGCTCAACGATCTCATGCGGCTCTAGATTCCTCTCGAAGCCGGATTGCCCGGTCGCGCAGAAAACGCAAGCCAAGGGGCATCCGATCTGCGATGAGACGCAGACCGTATTGCGCCCGTCCTGATGCCTGATCAACACGCTCTCGACCGTCGCCCCGTCATGCGCTTTAAATAAAGCTTTTTCGCTCTTGTCACTCTTGTCGCGTAACGATTTTACTAACGACAGGCTGTCCCAGGGCAGATCCGCTCCCAGCCCGGACCGCAGTTCTTTCGGTAGCCCTACGGCCTCTTCCCATCCGCATTTGAGCCCTTTGAAATACGCCTCCCTGACCTGCCTTAAGCGGAACGCCGGCTCTCCGTGTTCTTTCAATAAAATCTCTAATTTCTTAAAATCCATATACTCTTAAAGATATAATTGTAAAATGTGTTATTTTAAGCCGTTATAAACTAAGATTACTCCTCCTATTGCTTGCCAGAGCAAGCAATAGGAGTGTGGGGATGTGCCTTTAAGAATTGCCGATTTCGAGGGCGTGGTACTTTTAGTAAGGGCTGATGAAAATTCAGCCGGATTTTTAAAACCGGCGCGCGGATTCAGGCCGGCTAACGGTTAGAGGATCCGCCCGCTTTCCTCCCGTCCCATAAGGAAAAACCGACCACAACGGCAATCATGACCGCCAGGATGGCGGCCAGGGCGTAGAGCTTACCGCGGGACTGCAGGAAAAGCGCGGAAAGCCCGAATATGGAAGAAAAAGCATAATAGATCAACACTGTTTTTTTGTGGCCGAGGCCGAGGTCGTGCAGGCGCTGGTGAAGATGCAAGCGGTCGGATATTTTGAAAGGATGCTTTCCGGCCGCGAGGCGCCGGACGATCGTCCAGGCGACGTCCAGGATCGGAATGCCCATGACCAGGAGCGCGATGGCGATCTTTCCGCCGGAAATGATAGCGAGCACTCCGAGCAGGAAGCCGCAGACGAGCGAACCGGATTCGCCGAGGAAGATTTTCGCCGGATGCCAGTTGAGGATCAGGAACCCGAGGCAGGCGCCGGACAGGATCAGGGCGGCCAGCCCGATATCCGGCTGGTAGTATCTAGTCGTCATGGTGAAGAGGAAGATGATGATCCCGCCGATCGCGGTCATGCCGGAAACCAGACCGTCGAGCCCGTCGAGCAGTTTTGTCGTATACATCATGCCTAAGAGCCAGACGATCGTAAAAGTATCGGCGACCAGGACGAAATAATGCCAAGCACCCCCGAAGAATAGGACTGGAAAACGCAGGGAGTCGAGAAACATCAGCCCGCCGAAGGGATTCGTGACCTTTTCGATCCCGACCCCGCCGGCGACGACCGCAACAGCTGCGAGCAAGGGAAAAATAAACTGCATACGCGGCTTTAAGTCGTATTTGTCGTCGGCGATCCCGCCGAAGACAAGGATCAGCGCGCCGGAAAAAACCCCGATCCAGTGGTGCGCTTCGAGGTCTCCGGCTAGAAGCTGTTTTCTCGCGATGAACGCCACTGCGAAGAACGCGGCGAAAACCGCGATCCCGCCCAGAAGCGGAACCGGTGATTGATGCAGTTTCCTGTCGGAATCCGGCTTATCGACGACACCCAGCCGCAACGCGGCGCGGCGCGTGATTATGGCCAATACAAAAGCCAGGGCCGCGGCCCCGGTAAAGACGATATTGTAGAAATATACCTCCATAACTTCCGAATATATAACATTTTGTCCCAATATTCAAGCCTGTAATACATAGCGCGAGGTTGGCATCGGGTCCTGCATGATAAATACGGCAACCCCCCCCTATAGCTTTTTCGCTTTTTCAACCCTGATCTCGGCTTCCTTGCCGATGACGACCGTATCGCGGCGCATAAGTTCGCCGGCCAGAATCTTATTCGCGATGATATTTTCGACTCGGTCCTGCAGGAGCCTTCTTAAGGGGCGCGCGCCGAATTTCGGATCAAAACCGTCGCGAGCGAGTATCCGGACGCCTTCATCCTCGTACTTCAGGCTGACGCCCTTGGTTTCGAGCAAACGGCCGATACCGCCGAGCATCAGTTTTGTTATCGCGAATACATCGTCCTCGCCGAGCGGCCTGAAAACGATAACACCGTCAAAGCGGTTGATCAGCTCCGGCCGCAGATGCTGGTTCAAGTGGCTGTTGATCAGCTCTTCCTTGATCTTCTCGATCGGCGTCCCTTTCTTGATCTCTTCCTGGATAAAGACCGCGCCCACGTTCGATGTCGCGACAATGATCGTGTTCGTGAAATCGATCGTGCGTCCCTGCCCGTCGGTCAGGCGGCCGTCGTCCATGACCTGCAGGAACAGGTTGAGGATCTGCGGGTAGGCTTTTTCGAACTCGTCGAGCAGGAGGAGCGAAAACGGCTTCTTGCGAACTGCTTCCGTGAGGTAGCCGGGAGTGCCGGACGGATCGCCGATCATCTTTACGACGCTGTCCGGATGCTGGTATTCGCTCATGTCGATGCGCGACATAGCATGTTCGTCTCCGAAATATTCCGCGGAAACGGTCTTGGCAAGCTCGGTCTTGCCGACGCCCGTCGGCCCGAGGAACAGGAAGCTCGCGATCGGACGCTTGCCTTCGCGCATCTCCGCTCTTGCCCGGCGCAAGCTGGCCGAAACCATATCGACAGCCTCTTCCTGCCCGATCATGCGCTCATGGATCCGCTTTTCTAGCGTCAGGAGCTTGGCGCTTTCCTCGCCGGCGGCGGCCGATACGGGGATGCCGGTCAGTTCCTGGACGACGGCAGCGATCCCCTCGCGCTCGATGAATGCGACTTTTTTCGCGTCCTGTTTGGAGGCTTTTACGCCGGCGAGCTCAAGCGCTTCGATCGCCTTCTGCGGCAGGTACCGATCGTGCATATAACGCCTGGTAATCGAGATCGCATCCTCGATCGCGCGGTAGGAATAATAGGCCCGGTATTTCCCTTCGAAGAAGCCGATCTTCGAGGAGACGATGCGGATCGCTCGGTCGCCCTCCGGCTCGTCGACCGCGACCTTGCCCATGACGCGCCCCAGGGCCTGCGTCTCGATATAGCGCGTAAAATTCTGCGGCGTGGCGGTCGCGAAACAGATGATCGAACGGCGCGACAGCGCTTCGGACAGCACTTCGGAAAGGTCTAGGCTCTGCTCGCCACCCGACGAAACGCCGACTATGTTCTCGATATCGTTGATCGCCAGGATGATGTTGCCTGACCGCGTCGCCTCGTCGAGCAGGGCGACCATGCGGTACTCGGCTTCGGAAGCGTTGCCGCCGGCGACCAGGCGAGCGACATCGATCTCGATCAGGCGCTTGTCCTTGAGCATCGCCGGCACGTCCTCCTTGACCATGCGCTGGGCGATCCCGTGGATGATCGTATTCTTGCCGACTCCGTCCGGTCCGACCAGGATGACGCCGGCATGGCCTGATTCGAGGTTGCTCCAGACCTGCTCGATCTCGGCCTCGCGGGCGACGCAGAACTCGAGTTTGGCGTATTTTGCAGCAGCGGTCAGATCGAAGCCGAAATGGTCGAGCGCCGGGGTCGCGATCGCCGTATAGGCGCGGTCCATGTTCGATCCGGGCTTGAAGCGCGCAAGATGCCTGAATTCGCGGTATTGCTCGATGATCTCGTCATTCAGCCTGAACCATCTTTCGACGTTAGCAACCTTCTGTTTTTCAGCTTCAAGATCGTAAAGCAATTCTTCGACCTGCGGATCGCGCTCGATGATCGGCAGTATGAAGTTCATCGTCTCGACGTACGGCGACCCGATCTCGCGGGCATGCATATATGCGGCGATCAGCACCGCTCCGAACTGCTCGGACATCGCCGTTCCGGGGCGCCCCTGCCCGGCTCCCTTGACATCCAGCTCGTTTGCGAGCGCATCGGGCGTAAGCGCTTCGAAAGACAGGAGTTTCTTGAGCTTGGCGGACAAGTCCGGAACGTAGATAGACAAGCGCGTGAAAAGCGCCGCTGGCTGGGAGTCCTCGAGCAGCTTGATCATCAGGTGCTTGAGGCTGACCTTCTTAAAACCGGTTTCCTCGGCGAACAGGTGCGCTTCCTCGACCGCTTTCATGGCCCGTTCGGTATAGCTTTTAGCGACATCGATGCGGTCCTTCGCTTTCAGCATCTTCACCTGCTCCCAGGAAAGGAACGCTTCCGCGGCAGTTGCGGGCGTATTCGCCGGCAGGGCCGTGATCTTCCGGCGCGAACTGCCCTCCTCGATGATCCGGTAAACGACGAACATGTCCGGAACCAGGCTGATCCAGAAATAGAGAAGCAGCGCATTCTTGGCCTTCCAGAGCTCCGGCAGGTCATAGGGCGTCATGCTCCCGGTCGACTGGATGATGTACCAGAGCAGAGCGATGACGCCGCCTGCGCCTAGCGCCAGCGCAAATAGGTTCAAGGAAGCGTCAAAGATCCTCTTCGCCCGATTCATGCCGATCGTAAAATTAGTTACCGGACGGCCCCAGTAATAGAACCTCCCTCCGGAAACGGCTCCCATGCCGAGCCCGCCGCATTTCGGACAAGGCCTGTTGAGCGCGCGGAGGCCGAGCCCGCCGCATTCGAAGCAGGCCAGGAACTGGAACATATCAGGCTTTTTTTCTTTTTTCTGCATCCTGGTGCAACATCAAAGAAATTAAATCAAGGACAGCTGGTATAATATCTGATAGAGAATTACGAACGGTGCGCAAATCCATAAGAGGAACAGGGAGCAGGCGAGGACCAGCCAGACCAGCATGCCGAATGCGCGGAAGCAGACCTGGAAGAAACGCACCATAAAACTGACCAGCCGGCCGGCCCAGTCGTACTGCCCATACATCGGGACAAAGATGTTCTTCGCCCAGACGAAAAGCCCGAGCGACCTTTGCTCGGCGATCAAGAGATCCTTTAGCGCGACGACCACTTTCAAGAGACCTTTCGAGTACCACCAGAGAGGGAAGAAAATAATGTCGCGGACCGCATCCGAAAAGATTTTTGCGCCGTAAAGCGCGATATTGGACGATTGCCTCATATCTTTAACCTGGCCTTATTATAACATTTTATCGCGTTAACGGCCAAACATTGACGTAAGAAGCGAAAACCGGTTATGATATTGGTATGCTCGTCCGGTCGCTATTTGGCGATCTTGTTTTGACTTTAAGCGATGACGCTGTAATAAGCGGCAAAAACATTGATGCGGGGCAACAACCGGCGCCTGTCCCGCCTATTGTTCAGGGGTCGTCTAAAGGTAGGACAACAGCCTTTGAAGCTGTCTATCCTGGTTCGAGTCCAGGCCCCTGAGCAATGTGCGGGAGAGCTTTTATCGGGATTGGAATCCCTGCCACCGAGCAAAGGAAAATAATTGACGCAAAAAGGCTTTATGTGTTTGGAAAATTAAGCCAATGAAAAAATTAAAAACAATAGTCAAGCGCCCCGCAACCTCCGATGATTATGAATTTGCACGGCAAGCGCATCATGCTGCCTACCATGACGTCGTGGTACGGCAGTTCGGAGGATGGGATGAACGACTACAGGATGAATTATTCAAATCAGCCTGGAATGAATCGCCCCATGAAATAATTATTTATGATGACAGACCTTGCGGATTTTTTTCATCCGATGAGAGGAACGGTGTGATCATGCTCCATGAAATAGTGCTGCTTCCCGAATTCCAGAGCCAAGGCATCGGCACTAAGATCATTAAGGAATGCATCAGCAAAGCGCTGGATAAAAGCCTGCCGATACATCTGGAAGTGCTGAAGGAGAACGGGGCGATCAGCCTGTACCGAAGGCTGGGATTTGTCGAATCAGGCGCGACAGAGACGCATATAAAAATGCTATTCGGACAGCCAGGGCATAACACGCCTCTTCATAATAATAAGAGCTGATTAAATCAGCTCTTGTATCAATTTCTCAAATCTCAATCAGCGTTTATCCAGAAATGCGAATGGCCATAACCCGAAATATAAAAAACACCGTCGGTTCAACGGTGTTGGCGTTTCAATCCCTTAATATGCATTCATACGAATGCGCTTTCAACCATTCGCGCTGGTTAAGCCGGCCGG
>CAYTAV010000028.1:9735-12521 GCA_964435875.1 uncultured Gammaproteobacteria bacterium | reverse complement strand
TGCCCGGGACTAAGGAGACCGGGCTTTCTTTCAATAATCATTACATGATATAGTGAACACAGACAATATTTATGCGAATCGAGAAAATAATGCTGCCGAACAAGCCGCAATTCGATCCGATAGCGGCAGCCTACATCCTAATGCGCTATGGAAACGATGCGTTTCCTAATATCACGAACGCGGAAATTTTTTATTGGGATAGGGCAGAACAGCCAAGCGCGGATGATATCGCAAGCTGGGAAGCTGAAGGCGGGATCATGATCGACGTCGGAGGCGGCGCTTTCGACCATCACAACAAGAGAACCAACGGCAATGATGCGACGGCGGCTACGCTGGTCGCCGAATACCTCGGGGTTGACAATAATCCGGAATTATCACGCCTGCTTAATTATGCGCGCGAGGACGACCTGGAAGGCCTGCATAACCGTTATGGCGAACTGCCTTATATCATTAAATGCATGCATAAGCAGGGCGCGCCGAATTTCAAGGTTGTGGAATCCGCGTTGGGCGCCTTGCATTATATGCACATGGTCGATTATTCCTGGCATCACGAAGCCGCCAAGGAATTCGAGGAAAAATGTGCGATCTACCGCGTGCCGCGAGGAAACAAGAAGATTAAGATCGGCGTTATCGAATCCGATAATCTCGAGCTGGCCAAATTCGGCATCACGACCCGCAACCTCGCTGTAGTCGTGCAAAAGCGCTCGAGCGGGCATGTCGGCATAATGACTAACAAGCACCACAGGATAGATCTGCGCGAGGTCATCGCTGCGATCCGCAAGCGCGAGCTCGAGCAAAGGGGTTACGCGCGACCGGTCGATATCAACCGGCTGAAAAATGAAGGCAATCACCAGCTCGTGCCGAACTGGTATTATCATCGTTCGCTGAACGCATTCATGAACGGGACGGACGCGCTGTCGAACGTCGAACCGACGAAGATAGATTTTAAGACAATCATCGGATTTGTCCTACACGGAATTTCATCCGAACCGGGCGAAGGATGCGATTGCGCTGAAGGCGGTAAACATTGCGTTTACCGCGCCTATGGCTTCAGCAAATGCATGTAAAATATCTCAAGTATGCAAAAAATCCGGTCAAGCCGGATTTTTTATTGCCGGAATGGCTTAATTTTGTTAGGATTTTAGCGGTAATAAGCATAAACCATTGAGCATGCTATCTGGATTCATAAAGAAATACTGGCAGATCGGAACGGCCATCGCGGTCGCGGCAATTTTTTTCGCGTGCGTCAGCCTATTCATATACGAACTGCATCATCCGCGGATCGCGGATCTCGACCTGCGGGCAATCACGGCATCCGGTACCGCCGGCGTCCTTGACGTTCAAGGGAAGGCGGGCGGGCGTATCGAGCTTGTCAAGTTCATGGCGCCGGACGAAAGCGCGAACTACGAGTTCGCGAAGCTCTACGCGCAGACTGGCAGGCTCGAGATCAATGAGAGGTACAACCTTATAGCGGCGGACATCATGCATCCGCGCAGTATCCGCTCGGATAACGGCGTGTTGAAGCCTGTGAGCTTCCTCGGCATGATCATCCTCTACGGCGCACTCGCTAAGATCGCCAGCGTCGCGATCATACCGTACTTGACGCCGTTCATCTCCGCGGTCGGCATAGTATTTCTTTATCTCCTGGCCTCCGAGCTGTTCGACAAGCGCACCGGGTTGATCGCGGCGGTCCTGCTGGCTTCGTTCCCGCCGTATATTTTCTATAGCGTCCGCAGCATGTTCCATAATATGCCTTTCGCCGCATTCCTGATCATAGCCGCCTTCTTCCTGATAAAATCTGCCGGCCAGCGCAGCATCGGATCGAGCGAGGCGGGCGGCAAGGCAGGCGAAGTACAGGCCGGGGCGGACGCAGAAGCAATGCCGACCGCCCGAAACTGGCGGGTCCGGGCGGACAGTTATCTGCCGCTGGCCTATCCAGCGCTGGCCGGGACGGCGATCGGCCTGGCGGTCAGCTTCCGGACGTCGGAGCTGATCTGGCTCTTGCCGGTCCTATTTTTTGCCTGGGCGGCAAACATCCGCCGGCTCGGCCTTATAAAACCGGTCATAATACTCGCGTTCGCCGCCATAGCCTTGCTGCCGACCGCCTGTTCTAACCAAGTGCTTTTCGGATCCTTCTGGAAAGGCGGTTATCCGCAGATGAACAACTCGATCGCACAAGCAAGCACGGCAGGGCTCGGCATCATCAAATCTAGCATCAGCGCAGACATCGTCACGTTCAAGAGCATTATGACGCAGTTGAAAGATACGATATTCTATTTCGGGCTACATCCCAGGCAGTCGCACAACATGCTGTTACTGTATTTCGTCCGGATGTTCCCGTTAATTTTCTGGCTCGGAGCGGCCGGCGTGCTTTTCTGGGCGTCAAGGATAAAAAAGATCAGGAAAAGGCAGCTGGTTTTTTTCTGCGCGCTGATCCTGGCCGCTGCCGTACTGGTCTATTATTACGGAAGCTGGCGATTCTTCGATAATCCCGACAAAACTCGCGCGACGATCGGCAATTCGTATACCCGCTACTGGATGCCGATATTCGCCGGGTGGATCGTCTTCGCCTCTTATGCGGCCGGTCGGATCACGAGGCTGAAAATCAAGGCCTTATCATCGGCCGCCGCCGTCCTGCTCCTTTTGGCGCTCGTTTTCGATGCATTGCGCTTTACGGTAGCAGGTTCC
This sequence comes from uncultured Gammaproteobacteria bacterium, assembly GCA_964435875.1. GTDB lineage: Bacteria > Patescibacteriota > Patescibacteriia > Patescibacteriales > CAYTAV01 > CAYTAV01. Next base: position 9,833 of record CAYTAV010000028.1, on the reverse strand, counting down.
GAAGAAGGCCTGTATTTCTTCCCTGGAAAATTCGACGCAGGGGCCGGCGAATTTATTTCCGTTGTCGGGCTTACCGAACCGGAATCAGTCATCATCAC
>CAYTAV010000028.1:0-9635 GCA_964435875.1 uncultured Gammaproteobacteria bacterium | reverse complement strand
GGCGGCAGGCGGAGATCGTCTAGCTTCAATGTCTGGAAGGTCGGGTTCTTTCATTATATTTTCGCCGGCATCGGCACCCCGAAAATCATCGCGTTCTTCGGCTCCTTGGGCATCGTTTCGATACTCCGCTTCCTTCTGCGGTCGATCGGACTGATCAGCGCGAGCCCGTATAGCTGGTTTAACGTCTATGTCTGGGATACTGGATCGCCCGGCCAATATGTCTTTTCTTTGCTCATGTATTATATCGGCATCTGGACCGGAGTCGTAATCTCGTTAAGGATCATCAAGAAGTTCTATCCGATCGACAGAGGGCGCCCGGTCATCGTCTGGTCGGCAGTATTCGCTCTCGTTTTTACCCTGCTGGCATTCATCTACCTGTCAACCAAGCCGCCAGCCCATCCGTACGAATCGACTTTTTTCAATTACATCGATCATATTATCAGGATCACACTTTTTTTCGTGCTGACCAAATGGTATATGTATCGTATCGTGATCGTGCAGTCGCCTGAAAGCGAAAAGGCATACTAATATTTGGAAATGCAGAAGAAGATAACAAGAATAATGATGGACGGCGTACGGCCTGCGAAGCGGCACGCTAATTCCGCGGACTCCTCAAACGCGGGCGAGCCGGGATTCTACGCGAAACTCGAAGCCGCTGGCAGGCGCTCTGAAATCCAGGGGAAAAAGCCGTTCCGATTAGCGGTATCGCGAGGCGAGCACAGCAAGAACCGCAGGGGCGGCAAGGCGATGGAGCCTGGACGTTTGCGCAATTTGCATCTTATAGATCCCAAAGCTCTCAAGCGTGTTCTGGCTGCGCCCCGACGCATCGCATATATCAGCGCTTTCGTGGCAGCCGGGCTCTCTTACAGGTCTGTCAGCTTCCTGTTCAGCATGGCAAAGACCGTATCGCCGCTCCTGGCCAAGCGCATCCGAGGTCTGGCTAGGAGAGCGATTGCACCGAAGAAGTCGGCTAAGGCGAATGTTCCCGAAATAAAAGGGATTACCGGCGCCTTGTCCGGCCAGCTCAATAGCGAAAATATAACTATTGCCGATAATACGCATGAATACAGGAATATCGCGCAGGTGAAGCCCAATATTCTCCGCAGGCACGTCCAGGTCGAAGAGGGCCGGGTCCCTAGTGCGTCCGGTGACGATACGGGTCTACAGCCTCAGCTTAGCAGGTTTTTCCAGGATGCTGGAGGATCCACAAATCGGACCGTTCGGACGGAGCAGCCGCAGACGATCGCATCAGCCCGGGCCAGGATCATCGAGACCCGTAGGAAGCTCGGCTGCATCAGAAGCATGCCGGACGGCGATCCGGCTGATCATGGACGGTTTGATATCGGCTACCTTAGCCCCGGACAACCGCGTGCTTTACCGGGCACGGCTTTTTTTGCGGATTTAGCGGTCCATGCCTCCGGTTTTTTTAACAGCCTGCTGACGCGGAAAAAGGCGCGTCCGAAGCGCAGCCTGCGTGATGCCTTTGACCCGGCCAGCATGAGGCTGAGGTTGAGAGCGGCTTTCGCCTTTGCCATGATCGCTATCATAATCGCTTCGTCCGTGCAGGTGCTCGTTGTTTTCGGCACCTTCGATGCCCAAGAACTATCCCGCGGGATAATCCGGTCCGGAAAGCTGGCGGCTAGCAACATGGCTAATGCCAGCCAGGAAGCGGCAAGAATGAATTTCCGCGGGGCGGGCGAAAATTTTCGGGAAGCCCGCCGGAATTTCGATAAGGCTGAGAATATGATCACCGACCTCGAGGCAGCATTGCTCGAGCTCGCGAAATTTGCGCCGATTGCGAGCATAAGGCTGATCGGACACGGCACTGACGCCCTGGAAGCCGGCAAAGCGGCCGCCACGCTCGGTGAGAAACTGGCAGGCTCCCTAGACTGCCTTACGGGGAGCAGTTCCGGCAGATCCGCCATGCCTGAAGGTAGTACGCCTCTTTATGCCGAGGCCGATTATGGAAAGTGCTTGCTGATGATCGAAGCGGCCGCAAAAGATGCGAATATGCTAGATGAATTCTTTTCAGGAATCGAATCTCGGGATTTGCCAGCGAAATATTCCGACAGCATCCTGCTAGCCAAAGGGAAGGCCCATGCATTATCCGCGATGCTGGAAGAAGCCGGCTTGGCTTCCCGGGCGCTTTACGAGATAACCGGCGGCGGGGGCAGGACAAGATATCTCGTCTTCTTCCAGAACAGCGCGGAGATGCGTCCGACCGGCGGCTTCCTGGGGAGCTACGCGCTCGCTGATTTCGACTCGGGCGCCCTAAAGAAGATAGAGGTTCCGGGAGGCGGAACGTATGACAGCGAAGGCTCACTCAAGGAATTTGTCGCGGCTCCCGAGCCCTTGCGCCTTTTGAGGCCGCGCTGGTTCCTCTGGGATGCGAACTGGTGGCCGGACTGGGATAAATCGGCAAGCAAACTGGTCTGGTTCTACGAGAAAAGCGGCGGGGCGACCGTCGACGGAGCGATAGCGCTGACTCCGAAAGTCATCGAAGACGTCCTTTCGGCGATCGGACCGGTCCGATTAGCTGATCCATACAATATCGATGTTTCTAGCTATAATTTTTACGATACGACTCAAGCGTATACGGAAGACAAGCACAAGGGATCGAGTACGCCGAAGAGGATCATCGGCGACCTAGCGGCTAAGATGCTCGAAGTCCTGCCAGGCAGGATCAATAAGGATACCGCGTTCGCCCTGATCGACGCCATTAGCGAAAATCTTGAGCGCGGGGATATCCTTATCTATTCGAAGGATAGCAAGACCTCGCAGTACCTCGCTCAAAGAGGCTGGGACGGCCGAATAGCGCAAACACAGGGCGATTATCTCAAAGTCGTCGATACGAATATCGGCGGGGGCAAATCGGACCGCGATATCACGGAATCGATATCGCATACGGCCGAGATCGGAGAAGACGGATCGATCATCGACACCCTGCGCATCACGCGCAGGCACCTGGGGACCGAGGGAGCGGGTTGGAGCGGCGTCCGCAATGTCGATTGGCTCCGGGTCTATGTTCCTGAAGGCAGCGTGCTGATTGAATCCGGAGGGTTCCTTGCTCCCGACCAAACCTTGTTCGAGCAGCCAGAGCCCTGGTACAGCCTTGATCCGGATCTTGCGCCTGAACGCCGCGCCGAAATCGATCCTTCGACCGGCACGAGGATATATTCCGAACTGGGTAAGACCGTTTTTGCCAACTGGTGCATGCTCGACCCGGGAGAAACGATCGAGATATATTACAAATACAAGCTGCCTGGCAAGTTCCTCGGAAATTCTATCAAGCAGGACCGGTTAGGTAAACAGGGCCATTTCCGTTACAGCATATATTTTGAAAAGCAGGAAGGAGCGAAGGATCTTGACGTTACGTCTAGCGTGATAGCTTTCCAGGGATCGGATATCACCTGGAAAGACTCCCGTTACTCGGCGGAAGGCTCTACAAGGCTGCAGGCCAGAATCCATAGCGGGACTGATATCTTATTGGGAGCAATATTTGAACTGAAATAGCCGGTAAATAATAATCGCATATAAATTCAATCAATATGCCTAAGATCATCGTTACAACGGGCGACGGACCGGAAGTCTTACCAGGCGGCCAGAAGAAAACGAACAGGGAGCAGGTGCCATCCGGTCGAAACGCGCCGGAAAAGGAGCCGGCGGCTCAAGCGGCGAACGAAACCCTCATGCAGGACGGAGAGGGGGTCACTGTTGAGGAAAGCCTCAACGAAATTTACCAGGACGAGCAGGGCAATATCGTCGACGTCACTAGGATCGAGAAGAAAAAACGCCCCGGGATCCTCTTCTGGTTTCCTGCCGGCGTATTCCTTTTTTCCTTCCTCCTCTCAGCCGGCTGGTATTACCTCGAATACACTGATTCTCGGCAGGCCGGCCAGGATGTAGAGATAACCATAACGGCATCCGAAGAAAATGTGCGCGCAGGAACGCCTTTCGTCTATACGATATCCTATACGAATCTCATGAAAGTGCCGGTCAACGCCAAGCTCAAGGCTTCATTCCCTGAAGGATTCATTTATGATAATTCGAACGTCAGCCCGATAATCGCATCCAGCACGAGCAACTACGAATGGGACCTCGGGACGGTCGAGTCATACGGCGGCGGCACGATCAAGGTCGGAGGCATGCTGATAGCTAGGCCGAACGACCGGCTTACGGCTAACGCAGAGCTGACCTATAAGCCATCCAACATCTCTTCGGAATTCATGAAAGCCGGGACGATTACGGTGGTGATGCAAGACGTCGGGATCTCAGCGATCTTCGACCAGTTCTCGAGCGTTGTGCTCGGCTCTGAAAACGAAGTGATTATCCGGCTTAAATCCTTTGAAAATTCATCCATCTCCGAATTCCTGATCGCGGCCGAACCGCAGAACAACACGAGCGTCGGATTTATTTCGAAAAGCGCGGATAACGCTTCGTCTAGCGTAGAACATTCAGCCATCAAGCCCAATGTCTGGAAGGTGTTGAAGGTCTCGCCGGAAGGGATCGATATACCGATTAGGTTCATCGTGAACGAGAAACAGGCCGATACGCTAGAAATGAAATTCATATTTTCTTATGCAGGAAATGATGGCAAAGAATATCCGTTCTTCGAAGATACGAGGACGTTCGCGCTCATGAGGAACGAGCTGAACATCAATCTGGTTGTCAACGGATCAAACACGGACCAGGGTGTTGATCTCGGCAAGACATTGCAATATTCGATCTTTTATTCCAACCGGGGTGATTCTGACGCCAAAAGCGTGATCCTGCAGGCTGTAATCGAGGGCGGGCTCATCGATTGGAGTTCGTTAAAAGCGGAGCAGGGCGGCAAGGTTACCGGCAACAGCGTGACCTGGACCTCAACCGAGATCCCCGACCTGGCAACGCTTGCCCCGAACTCCGAAGGAACCATCAACTTTTCGGTCAAGACGCTGCCGCCGGAAGCACTTCCCGAAAAGCATTCTTCAGAGATCAAGAGCTATGTCCAATACAGCTTCGGCGGATCCATCGAAGCGTCCTCGAGCACGGATAAGATCAGCAATATCATCAGGAACAAGATCAACAGCGAGCTTAATTTTGAGGAGAGCTTGCGCTATTTTGACGACGACAATATCGCAGTCGGCTACGGCCCTTTGCCTCCGAAGGCCGGGGAGGCGACATCCTACAAGGTGTATTGGAAGGTGCGGAGTTCGATCAATGAGATTTCCGACGCTAAAGTCGTGGTTAACCTTCCGGCATATGTGAAATTCGACGGTAAAGAGAATAAGTCCGTTGGCGACCTCGTTTACGACGAATCTGCGCATAGCGTTACCTGGAGCATCGGAAAACTGCCCGTGCTGGCCGAGATGCTGGAAGCGAGCTTCAATGTAAGCTTCACGCCGGCTGAAGGGGACCGGAACAAGGTCGCTGTGATACTGCCCGGTACGACGGCGACCGGGGTCGATACCGCAACGAATGCCGAGATCGAGAAAACCACGGGAGCCCGTACTACGAAGCTCGAAGATGACGAAGTCGGCAAAAGCGATGGAATAATCCAATAAGTTACAGATTAGCCAACCGCAAGTCCTTGATAGTGGAAAGTTTGGGATGGTTGGGGTATACTTCTGCGGCTAAGGCGCAGAACTGGAAAGCCAGCGCGGCAGGCGCATATGATAATAACATCCTGATGTTCAAGGTCGAATACGAATCAAAGATATCCAAGGCTCGGACAGGGAGCTTGATAACAAGCCATGGAAAACTCGAAACGCCGTGCTTCCTGCCTGATGCAACGCGAGGCCTTGTCAAATTGACAGGTACCGAGGATCTTCAGCGTTCCGGCGTCGAGGCCATGGTAGTTAATACGTTCCATCTCTATCTGCAGCCCGGTACGGATATAATCCGGCGCTTCAAAGGAACGCATTCCTTCATGAACTGGAAAGGCCCGCTGGTTTCGGATAGCGGAGGCTTTCAGGTATTTTCGCTCATCCACCAGAATCCAAGAATGGGCAGGATCACCGACGAACAGGCGATTTTCAGATCGCCATCCGACGGTTCGGAGCACGTGCTGACCCCGGAAAAATCGATAGCGGTTCAGTTCGAACTCGGAACCGATATCATGGTCTGCCTTGATGATTGCCCGCCTAATAACTGCTCGAATGAGACGGCGGAGCGTTCGGTCAGGCGCACCGTCGAATGGGCGAAGAGATGTAAAGACGAGTATGATCGCCAGGTTGCCAAGAGGCGGATCGATAAAGCTTCAAGGCCGTTTTTCATAGCAGTCATCCAGGGAGGCGTCGATCCTGAATTGAGGCGCCGGTGTGCAGAAGGCCTGCTTGGCATCGGGTTCGACGGATATGGCTACGGGGCCCGCCCGATCGACAGGGAAGGCGTGTTCCTCGGAGATATCCTCGCGTTTACGTCATCGCTGATTCCCGCATCTTCGCTGCGCTTCGCTCTCGGGGTAGGCCTCCCTGAAGATATTCTCCGCTGCGTTGCCGTCGGTTGGGACCTGTTCGATTGCGTGATCCCTACGCGGGAAGGCAGGCATGGCAAGCTGTTTTTCTCCGATCCGAGAGCACTCAAAACCGGTTTGCTCGGACGCGGCGGGAAGCACAGGCAGTCCTATAAGACCCTGTCAATCACGCGGTCGGCCTACGCGAAAGACAGATCGCCCATCAGCCCGGAGAGCGAAATTCCAGATTTGAGGGATTACTCGAAAGCATTCCTCCACCACTTATTCAAGATCAAAGATCCCTTCGGAGCAAAACTGGCATCGCTGAACAATCTTGAATTCTACCAGTCGCTTATGCGGAGGATAAAATCTGAAATACGGACGGGACGCCTATGAACGAGCCGTTATTGACCGACAACGCCCCGGCATGTTACATTCTAATAAGCGCTGTTAGTAAAGGATTATCAGCGTAATTTAAATATATTTCAATCAAATATTAATTCATTCCATTCGAAAACTATGGCGTTAAAAATCTTTTCGAAAAAGGGCGCGCGCAACGATAAGCGGCCGGCTGCCGAAGGCCACAGGCCGTTCGACAGCGACGCAAAATACCGCATCATCGACGGCATCATTTTCGGCGCGATTTCGCTCATCTTCTTCTTGTGTCCGCTGTTTTTCACTGGGGTTGTAGCACAAGGCCTCGGGTTCGAGAAGATGATGCTCTTCTATCTCCTGACCTTGATCGGGTCGGTCGCCTGGGTCACGAAAGGCGTGATCTCCGGAGAGCTGAGGATTACCCGGACGCCGCTTGACATCCCGGTCATTGCAAGCTTGGTGCTTGTTATCATTTCGGTCGCTTTTTCGGTCAGCCGCAAAGACAGCATACTGGGTTATTACGGCAGTCCGGTCAAGAGCCTGGCGGCAGTCGTCGTTTTCATCTTGTTCTATTACCTCTTTATCAATAACATAAATATTCCGAGGCTCAAGAAGCTCTTCTGGGTATTTTCCGCATCCGCCGCTCTGATTTCAGCATTTTCATTGCTGCAGTTGAACGGGATCTATATACTGCCGTTGGATTTCGCGAAACAAATCAATTTCAATCCGCTCGGATCGCTGTCGGCGCTTACGATGGGGCTGGTTGTCATGCTGCCGTTTCTGGTAGTCGGAGCCGCTCAATACCGCGATATCGCATCGAAAGGCGACCGCCAGTCGGCAGGGATGACCGCGATGCAGATATTCTTAGGAGTTGTCGTGCTTGCCGCGCTGGCCGTCTTGTTTATCTTAAACGGCTTTACATACTGGCCTGTCGCTGTTATCACGATCGTCATCGTCCTGATGTTCTATCTCTCCAAAGTCGTGCCGATCAGCAATAACAATCTTGTTGTTCCGGTTGGCGTTTTCTTATTCCTGATTATTTTCCTCGTATTCGGCAATATCAATGTTTTTAATAAGAGCCTGCCTGCCGAGGTCAGCCTGTCCCGCTCAACGTCTTTCAACATCGCAAGGCAGAGCATAAAAAGCGATCCTTTCTTCGGTTCGGGTCTCGGGACCTATTATTACATATTTACAAAGTATAAACAGCCCGAATTCAACGCATCGCCGCTTTGGAACGTACGCTTCGACAGCGCGACCGTATTTTGGTTCGAACTGCTCTCGACGGTCGGCGTGCTCGGTACTCTGGCAATTGTGATCGTAGTCCTTACCATCCTGTCGATGCTTTTCATCGCTCTGTTAAAAACCAAAGAGAACGCCGCTCGCCCGATCCTGCTCGCGAGCCTTTCCGGCCTGATCGCCTCGATATTGCTCGCTTCCATGTTCTCCCTTAATAATTCGCTGCTAATCCTGATGTTCCTCGTGGGGGCTTTTGCTACCGCCGCCGCCGTTACAGTATACCCGGAACGGTTCTCAACGCTCGAGCTTTCCTTCCGGACCTCGCCCAAGTACGCACTGGCTCTGGCTGCGGTTTTTCTTACCGTCACGGCCGGTGTTGCAGTGCTCCTGACCATGGGGGTCAAGCTGTATCTCGCCGACATCTATGCCAAGCGTTCACTGTCAGCTGAAAAGATCGAAGACAAGATCAGCTACCTCGAGAAAGCAATCAGTCTGTCGCCCCAGCAGGATACCTATTATATCAGCCTAGCCAACCAGTACATGGCGCTTGCGAACCAGACTGCGCTTTCCGGCGGCGATCAGAATTCGATCCAACAGTATCTGAATAGTGCGATCAATAACGGCAAGAAGAGCATCGAGATCAACCCGTCCAGCGCCGCAGACAACGAAGCCGTAGCGCTCATTTACGAGAACGCTTCGTTCTATACTCGCGGCGCTCTTGAATGGGCGGAGAAGCATTACCAGGAGGTTATGCGGCTCGATCCGCAAAGCCCGACGCCTTACCTGCGTACCGCGCTTGTCAACATGGCACGCTCGAACGTCGAGACCGATCCGAACGAGAAGAATTTTTATATCCAGGAAGCTATAAAGAAATATGATGAATCTTTAGCCAAAAAATCAGACCTCGCGGCAGCCTACTACGGCAAAGCGATTGCCGAAGAAAAGCTCAACAAGATGGATGATGCGATCGAACACCTGAAATCCGCAGCGGTTATCGCCCAAGGCAACATAGATTACGTGTTCGAGCTCGGCCGGCTTTATTTCAATAGAGGCGTGTCAAAAAAGCCGGAAATCGCCCAGGGAGCCTCGAAGCAGATCGCCGAAGATGATATCACTCCGGAAGGACAGGCTCCGGCCGGCGGCGAGCGTCCGGATCTGTCGGTCAACCAGAATCAGCAGGCTGGAGCGAAAATCGCGAGGAACGACGACTTGAACAATGCCGAACAGCTATTCCTCGGGATCCTGGCGAACAATCCTAGCCACGCTAATAGCCTGTACAGTCTAGCCTTGCTTTACCAGAAGATCGATGAAACGACAAAATCATCGGAATATGTCACCAAGCTCTTATCAGTTTTAACCGACGAGAACCAGAAACAGGCTGTCAGGCAGCAATTCGAAGGCCTGTATTGATCCAGATAAAATATGCAAAAGCGCCCCGCTTTGTGCGGGGCGCTTTGAATGCAGCTTAATACGGACTTCATCTAAAAAAACTATAATATTATCACATAATTAGGAATTGTGCACAACATTGACATATTAATGATATTCTCGTAACCTTTCTTAATATAGGCAAAGGAAATAATTGAATAAA
>CAYTAV010000027.1:11078-14295 GCA_964435875.1 uncultured Gammaproteobacteria bacterium | reverse complement strand
ATATAGGATTTATATCAGGGAGAGATGCCTGAGTGGCTGAAAGGGGCACCCTGCTAAGGTGTTGGGCCTTAACGGGTCTCGAGGGTTCGAATCCCTCTCTCTCCGCAATATTTGTTTACGTACTTTGATCAAGGGCCGGTCGTGAAATTGCCTGATTTTAATGAATGCGTAAAAAGCTTTTTAGTCTTGGAGAGGTGTCTGAGCGGTTTAAAGAGACAGTCTTGAAAACTGTTGGTCCTTAACGGGACCCGCGAGTTCGAATCTCGCCCTCTCCGCCAAATAGCGCTTTTGGGGCCATCGTTTTTAAGAATCGGCATGCCAAGCCACCCTATCGGCAGAATCGGTCATCTTTTAATCACAAAGGCGGCAAACTCTATTATGTTCATAAAGGATGCGCCATTATCCGTCTTGAGCCGGGTCGGATCAACCGTGGCTAAGCGGCTTCAGAATATCGGCATAACCACTATTGAAGATCTACTATTTTATTTCCCGTTCCGCTACGAAGACTTCAGCCGCACCGCCACAATCGCCGGTGCAAAGATCGGAGAAAACGCAAATATCGTAGCAACCGTCGAGCTGATACAGGGGAAAAGAAGCCCGCGCAAGCGGATGCATATCACTGAAGCTCTTTTGTCTGATGCGAGCGGGCAGATGCGCGCTGTCTGGTTCAACCAACCGTACCTTCCAAGGGCAGTCAAGCAGGGCGACCGGCTGTCGCTCGCCGGCCGTATCGAAAGCGATCTTATCGGGCCGGTAATGCGTTCTCCGGTCTATGAAAAGGTTGCGTACGGCAGGACATTGCATACGCAGGGGATAGTGCCGGCTTATCATCTGACCGCTAATATCACCCAGAAGCAGCTGAGATCGCTGATCGCGCAGGCGCTCCCGGCTGCCAAGGATTTACCTGAAATTCTGCCGGAAGGCACAATATCGCGCTACAAGCTCCTGCCTGTACAGGATTCGGTCAAGCTCATCCATTTCCCGGGGTCCATGGCCGATGTTGATAAGGCCAGGCGGAGGTTCGCTTTCGAGGAGCTGCTATTATTACAGCTCGAATCGCTCCGGATCAAGGATGCCTTGAAGAAAAGCCGATCAGCGAACCTATGTTTTTTTGAGAAAGAGACCAAAGCCCTGGTTGACGGACTACCTTTCAGATTAACTGACGCACAGAGAAAAGCCGCCTGGGAAATTATCCGGGATATGTCGGGGGAGCATCCGATGGCGCGGATGCTGGTCGGCGATGTCGGCAGCGGCAAGACAATCGTCGCGCTGATCGCGATGTATAACGCAGTCATGAACGCTGATCGGGGAGGGCACGCAGTATCGCAGGCGGCGCTGATGGTGCCGACTGACGTGCTAGCCAAACAGCATTTCCAAACGTTGACAAGGCTTTTAGCTCCGACTGATATCACGACAGGATTGTATACAAGGACAGCCCGACTAGCCGCAAAGCCGGGACAAAGCGGCAGGCATGAAACTGGCGCGTCCATACACGAGCCGCACGCGCTGAAAAAAAGCGAGATGAAAAAAATGGTCAGCCAGGGAGAAATCGACCTTTTGATAGGGACGCACGCGCTTATCGAAGAAGACGTATATTTTAAGCATCTCGTGCTCGCGGTAATCGACGAACAGCACAGGTTCGGGGTCGCCCAGCGCAAAGCGCTTGCCGGTAAATCAGGAAGCGGCATTACTCCGCACCTGTTATCCATGACTGCAACGCCGATACCGCGCACCCTCGCGCTCGCCCTTTACGGCGAGCTTGAATATTCGGTCATTGACGAGCTGCCGCGCGGGAGAAAAACGATCTCGACATTCGTCGTTCCTGAAGAGAAGCGCGCGGGTGCCTACGGCTTCATACGCAAAGAGATCGAAGTGGGCAGGCAGGCTTTTGTCATCTGCCCGCTGATCGACATCTCCGATTCGTACGGCGCGAAGTCGGTCAAAGAGGAATACGAGATGCTCGATAAATCGGTTTTCCCGGATATCAGGATCGCGATGCTGCACGGCAGGATGAAGCCGGCGGACAAAGACAAAGTCATGGAGGATTTCAAGGCGGACAGGACGAAGATACTCGTTTCGACTTCGGTCGTCGAGGTCGGAGTGGATGTACCTAACGCGACGATCATGATGATCGAGGGTGCGGACCGCTTCGGTCTGGCCCAACTGCACCAGTTCCGCGGCCGCGTTGGCCGGGGCGAACATAAATCGTATTGCTTCCTGTTCACGGATAGCGATTCAGCGAGGACCCTAGAGCGCCTCAATGCGCTGACCAGGATTCATGACGGCTTCCGGCTCGCCAAGGAGGACTTGAAATTCCGCGGACCGGGTGAAGTTTTCGGCACAGCCCAGAAAGGCTTTCCCGAACTAAAGGTCGCCGACCTATTCGATTATGGGCTGATGCGGACTGCAAAGGAAGAAGCCGAGCAACTGATTTCTGAAGACAGAACCTTGCAAAAATGGCCTGTCCTGGTAGAAAAGCTTAAAAAACAGGAGGAAAAAGTGCATCTGGAATGAGACTTGACGTAACATGTTTAATGTATTATAATATTGTGATTTTAGCTTTTCCGTTCCTTCAAAAAGAAAGGGGGTGATTATCAAAAGTACTTTATATCAATGATTGGAAGAGGATCGAAGTAAATATTATTTAAGGGGGCATTATGAGCGAGAACGGAGTTTGGCTCGAATTGAACAGTTGTATCGTCGGTAGCCACTATATTTCTGATGATCTCCAAAATCAAGCTGGAAAATTGGTTAAAGTGGAATACTTCAGCAGAAGGAGGATGGATTCAGCAAGAAATTTGTATGCCGCGGTGGTCGGTAAATTCGGGGCTGTGGAACATGTCCCCCTGCAATGTTTTGTTAATCCCCCTAAACAGGAGGAGATAGAGAATATCAGAGTAATCTGACGTCTCATGAATACGCGGAGTGCGGGAACGCACCCTATCCCCGGGGAGCTCCTCGTGCTCATGATCAAGACAAAAATCAAAGCTGACCGTCCGGTCAGCTTTTCTATTGGAAAACCAATCTTTTAGAATCTCAAAAACCAAGCTTATCAGGTAATCAGGATAGCTTCTCTAGGTCTTCGATTTTCGAAATTTTCAAAAGTTTGATATTTTTCGAATTAACTTTTGCATCCGGTACAATCGCTTTTTCAAATCCAAGTTTTTCCGCTTCGGCGAGCCGCTGTTCGAGCATTTTGACGTTGCGGACTTCGCCG
>CAYTAV010000027.1:7732-10978 GCA_964435875.1 uncultured Gammaproteobacteria bacterium | reverse complement strand
TTTTTCCGCTTCGGCGAGCCGCTGTTCGAGCATTTTGACGTTGCGGACTTCGCCGCCCAGGCCGACCTCGCCGAGCGCCATAGTCTTGCGGCTGACAGGCGAATTGCGGCCGGAGGAGGCGATTGCCAGGCAGACAGCCAAGTCAAGCGCCGGATCGTTGATCTTGAAGCCTCCGATAACGTTGATCAGGACGTCCTGGTTCATTAGGTTGAATTTCGTCCTTTTCGACATCACGGACGATAGCATGTTCAGGCGGTTGAGATCGAATCCCGAAGCCTTTCTCTGCGGATACCCGAAAACGGCTTTTGTTACTAGTGCCTGGACCTCGACCAGGAACGGTCGCGTCCCTTCGATCAGGCAGCTGATCACGGAGCCGGACAGCTCGCCGCCGCCGATCTCAAGAAAGACCGACGAAGGGTTCTTTACTTCGCGGAAACCGGCTCCGGTCATCTCGAAGATGCCGAGCTCGTTAACCGAGCCGAAGCGGTTCTTGACCGCGCGCAGGATTCGGAAATCGCTCGTTCTTTCCGTCTCGAGATAGATAACTGTGTCAGCGATATGTTCAAGCGACTTCGGACCGGCTAGCTGGCCGTCCTTGGTCACATGGCCGACGATTATCATGGGGATGTCTTTGTCTTTCGCAACTTCGAGGAGCTTTACGGCGCAAGCCCTGATTTGAGATATGCCGCCGGCTTCCGATTCCAGCTCGTCGGTGTAGACCGTCTGGATCGAATCGACGATAACCAGGGAAGGAGCAGTTTTGGTTATCGCCGGCAGGATCCGGTCGATCAGCGTCTCTCCGATAAAGCTGATCCTGTCCGTATCGATTTCAAGGCGGTTGAAGCGTGATTTGACCTGGAAGGCTGATTCTTCACCGCTTATATAAAGGACTTCGCCGCTTTTCGCGAGCGCTCCGGCGATTTGGGCGACGATCGTCGATTTTCCGATACCCGGTTCGCCGGACAAGAGGATCAGCGAACCCGGCATTATCCCGCCGCCGAGCACCCGGTCGGCTTCCACGATGCCGGTTATCATCCTTGGCAGTTCCCGGCGGCTGATATCCTTAAAATCGATAATTTCTGCCGCAGTCCGATCGCTGCTGCCGTTCCTTGAAGCCCCGGGTGCAGGAGCGGCTTCCTTTAGCATGCCCCATTTCCCGCATGACAAACAACGCCCGCTCCATTTCGGAAACTGGGCGTCGCAATTTTCGCAAACGTAGATGACTGATGGCTTAGGCATTTAATCCTGGGGTCAAGGATTCGAGCTTGCTTTGCCGAGGGTAAGCGCGTCTTTGATATCATTTTCAGTCATCTCGCCGATGAATTCCTTGCCATTGATAAACATCGACGGAACACCGGAAATCGCCAGCGCGTTCGCTTCCCTGATGTTCTGCATGACGAGATCAAGAGCATCCTTGTCGTCGAGGCATTTTTCTACGGAACCGTTATCCATCCCAAACAATCCGGCAATCTCTAATACGTCGGCTATACCTACGGCTTCTCCGTTCTCGGCTAGCTTGTCATGGAAAGGCCAGAACTTGCCCAGCTTTTGCATGCATCTGCCGATCAGTGCGGCCTTGTATGAGTCGGTAGTCTTGTCATCCGACTCCGGATAGTCTTTCCGGACGACTTTCAACGGCGGATCCGCGCTCTTGGCCAGGGAGATAAGCGAGTTTTCGCTTTTCAGGCAGTAGCTGCAAGTAAAGTCTGAAAAGATGACGATAGTCGAGGAAGCAGAGGCATCGCCGTATACCGGGTCTTTATCCGTGATCAATGGTTCGCGGATAAAATCTTCGTCCTGGGCCACCTTCGTTATCAGCGGGTCATTCGCTTCCTTGACTAGTTCGGCGTTTTCGGCTGGCGACTTACGGCCTGGAAGCGGTATGCCCGGACCGACCAGCATTTCAGCCGCCATCACAATGGCGGCCAAGACAAGCAACAGCGCCACGCCTCCGATAATATATATTTTATGGGACACGGTTTTCTTTTCCATATTTGGATCTTATAATGAGATTTTTAAGATTGTACTGTTTGCGGATTCTGTCACATAGAGCGTTTTGCCGGCATTATCATAACGCATGCTTGCGATAGTGATGTTCGCTTCAGGATCGAGCAATTTCCTTTTCGCCCCGGTCTGGATATTGACCTGGTAGATTGCATCAGCTTTTCCAGCGGCGAGTTCAGGAAGCAGTCCGGAGCCGGCTTCAAGCTCTTTCGGCACCGCACAGAGCGCTTCGAGTTCGTTCTTAAAAACGCATTTATGCGCCCAGGTTGCGACATTCAGCATTTTTCGCTCAGCACCGATATGCTCCCCGTCGGCACGGGTGCTCCAGAGCACGGGATTCATATCAGTCGCGGATGAATAGACGCTGTAGAGCATGTATTTTCCCGAAGGATTCCAGATCTGCTCAAAACCGCGCCCTTCGACAGTCAGTGACTTGAAGTTCTCGTCATTAAGGCCGACGAAATAGACGCTCTGCCGGTCGAAGGATTCCCCTTCAACGTACAGGGCCAGTGATTGCTTGATGGGCGACCACGATACGATGACCCGGTCAGCATTACCACCCATTTGCGCTATCGGCTTGGCTCTCGATCCGTCGATACTCGTGACAGTCAGCCAGCGGTTGTCTGGATCGACGCCGATACTCTTTGCTGCGATCTGATTACCGGTCGGATCGAAATCGAAATCCTCCCAGTGTCTCGGAAGAGTATATTGCTGCTGGGTATCAAAATCGTAGACGATGTTTGCGCCGTCCGGGTATTCGAGCACCGCTTTCGCGCCCTTCGGCGACCATGTCACGTTGTTGACGTTATGAAACGCTTTATCCGACAAGGAGCGAATCTTGCCTTGAGAATCGGATGCATAGAATTTTCCGTCAAGAGAGTTGTAATAACTGATCGTTTTCCCGTCTTCGCTCAATTTCAGTCCCTTGGTCGGCGCGGAAACCAGCGGTTTTATGCTTTCTTGGCCGCCCGAGGAAGCGCCGGTTGCCGTTCCCTGGCGCGTGTTGCCGGCTATCCTTTCTGCTTCTTCCAAAGCCCCCTGGCCCGATGGGGTTATTATGTTCCTTCCGCTATCCTCTCCGGAGGATGGCAGTCCGCCTGGTTGCCCGGTTTGGGGCGCGTTTTGGCCGCCGCTTGGACCGCTCTCGCTGCGGAAAAAAAAGTAATAAAGACCGAAGCCGAAAATCGCGACGAGCAGTAAGAATGCCGCGATCATCAGAATTTTTTTTATCGTCAGAGAACT
>CAYTAV010000027.1:0-7632 GCA_964435875.1 uncultured Gammaproteobacteria bacterium | reverse complement strand
AACTACTCGGCCTCGTATTCATCTAGTTATAGTATATAACAAATTAAAAAGAGAATAAAGGGCCGAAAACGAAAGTATAGCCCGCTAATGATTCTTATGGGGTTTTTTTCATCCAGAAAAAGTTATATTGGGATTGATATCGGAACTTCTGGCATCAAGATTGTAGAATTGTATAAGGCCAATACTGGAATATTTCTTGAAACATACGGGTTTAGCGAAACCGTCGATTACGAACTGGCTGCCAGCTGGCACAATGATATCAAGCAGACCGCGAAGATCATTAATAAGATCATCAGGGACGCCGGCATAAGTTCGCGCAACGCTGTCGCTTCATTGCCTACTTTCTCGGTATTTTCTTCCATCATCAGCCTGGCGAAGATCGAAAAGAAAGATATCGCGTCCGCTGTCAACTGGGAGGCGAAGAAAGTTATCCCCCTACCTCTCGAGGAAATGGTATTAGACTGGGTCATTATCCAGGATAGCGGGGAAGAAAAGAAGCAGGCGCATACGAAAGTATTGCTGACCGGTGCACCCCGGGCGTTGGTTGAAAAATATATAAATATTTTTAAACTGGCCCAAGTAAACCTGCTAGGCCTTGAAACCGAAACGCTATCCCTCGTCAGGTCGATCATGGGCAATGACCGGTCCACGGTCGCGATCGTAGAGATCGGAACTAATACCACGGATATCGCGATCGTAGAGAATTCCATCCCGATCCTCTCAAGAAGCGTTGATATCGGCGGTCTGTCGATAACTAAGGCGGTTGCGCGCAGTTTAAATATCAGCTTGCAAAGAGCTGAACAGTTCAAGTTTGATATGGGGGTCAGCTCGTTTTCCGGCACTGGCAATATCCCGAAATCGATCATTGATACGATTTCGCCGATCACGAATGAGATCCGCTATATCATTAGCATGTATCGGGGCAAAAACGGCAGGCAAGTGGAAAAAATCATACTTTCAGGAGGGTCGGCAATGCTCTCGGATTTCGCGCAGTATATTTCCCAGGCTTTGAATATGACAGTGATCATCGGCGACCCTTGGGCTTATGTACATTATCCGCAGGAGCTCGCGCCGACCTTGAAGAATCTCGGCTCGAGGCTTTCAGTCGCTGTAGGGCTGGCCATGCGGGATCTTTAGCATTCTATGATAGAAAAAAATAATACAAATTCGGCAAATGCCGCGCAAGCTAACGCCTCGAACGGGGCGAGCAACGATCCGGCACAACGTCCGGTATCGCCCCTGGCCACCGCGATCAAGACGAACGGAGCCGCCGCTGTAAGACCAGACGGTAATACGGCGGGAGAAGCTGGAACCGCCAAGAGCCCCAGCATCGAAGAGGCGGTAATGAAGGTTAGGCAGAAAATCCAGAATTTGATGCAAGGCGGGACAAAAGTACAATCCGCGGCTGCCAACCTGGTCAAGGATCAAGCAGTATTGTTCATTGACTGGAAAAAGAATATCAGATCGTTGCTTCTTGCATCCTTGTCATCAGCCGGCTTGATCGCGGCTCTTTTGGTCCTAATGCTTGTCTGGGGCCAGATAAAGATCAGGGAAGGCAAGGACCTGATCAGCAAGCTCGAAATAATATCCGGGCAGATCGACGGCAAGGAAAAGCAGATGGCAGACGTCTTCCTTTTCCAGGAGAAATTGATGATCGAGAAACAGCTGGTCGACTCGCATATCTACTGGACGGATTTCTTTAAGTTCCTTGAATCGGTGACGCTTCCGAACGTGTATTTTTCCAAGTTTTCCGGCGGTGTTGACGGAAAATACAAGTTGAGCGCGAGCGCACCTGATTTCGCAATCATAGAAAAACAAGTCGGGATCCTGAAGGCCAATCCTTATGTCCGCAAAGCTTCGGTCACAGGCGGCAAGATCACTTACATTAAGCCGAACCCGATCCTGGCTTCCAGCACAGCCTTGGTAGCGCCGAAGACGACGATTTCGTTCACGCTTGAGCTCGAGGTTGATCCAAAGCTTTTTTACGATTATCAGCCCGAAAATACTCCAGAACCGGGCAAATAAGCATGGAAAAAAATAATAGCTCATCAAGCAATGCAAAAATTAATCTGATCTTGTTCAAGTATTTTAAATACTTAAACTTAGCGTTCGCGGTAATTATCATCGGTGCAGGCTATCTTTACATCCTGAAGCCGAAATACCAGTCGACGGTCAGGAATATCCAGGCAGAACTCGACAGCATGCAGGCCGATCTTGACGACCGGAACAGATATCTGCAAAACCTGATCGAGCTTGAACGCGCCTATTACGCGATCGGAGATAGCGACCGCGAAAAGGCGAACGGTATCCTGCCGGATGAGCAGAATGACGAGGAGCTATTACGCAAGCTCGAGGCGATCGTGCGAGCGAACGGTTCGCTTTTGTCTTCGTTATCCGTTAAAGACGAGGTTGCCGGAGCGAATAACGCAAGCAAGACGATGATGGCCGGCAAAAGCGCTGATCTGCAGAAAAGAGTCGGAAGCATAAGTGTTGAGCTTAAGGTCGATAGCGCGAATTATTCAGTTTTCAAGCGCCTTTTGGCGATGATTGAGAATTCGGTCAGGCTGATGGATGTGCAGGAGGTCGATTTCGATCCCGGCAAGATGACAGCCAGCCTCAAGATAACGACTTACTACATAAAAAGCTAGCAATAATTATCGACAGGCAAAACGATGTCTAAGAGTATAAAAGCAATAATTGTCATAGTTGTATTGGCTGCGCTCACAGGTGCATATTTATTATTTTCTAAGAATAGCGGCGCCGAAGAGGGAAGCCGGTCTGAAAGCCAGCTTTTCGAGAGCTTCGACCTGCTCTCGCTGTTCAAGGAAAAGACCAAAAAGAAGCCGAATAAAAGCTTCAAACTCGATACGGAACTCTTCTCCGATCCCAAGTACGGAAAATTGCGCCACGACTTCCCTCTTGACGCCGAAAATCTTAAGCCGGGCAAGACTGATCCTTTCCGAGAGTAATCGATCCCGGAATAAATATGCAGAATCCAATACTTCAATTACTCGCAGCAGAAGGGAAGCTGGACCAGAATCTCCTCGCGGAAATCGAGAGCGAAGCTCAAAGCGGCCATGGAACGATCGAATCGCTTCTGATCGAGCGCAAAGTGGTCAATATGGAAGATTTGGCCCGGTACAAGGCTAAAGCATTTAATCTTCCGTATGAGAACCTTACTGAAAAGAAGATCGAGGAGGACGTTTTGCATATTATCCCCTTGGAAGTTGCTGAAAATTACCGTCTGGTCTGCTTCGACAGGGAGAGGCGGACGATCCGCGTCGGAATCGTCGAGCCGGAGAACTATAAGGCTATTGAAGCGATCGACTTCCTTGCGAAGAAGGATGCGTTACGCACGGAATTTTATCTTATCTCGCCGGCGAGCTTTGATGCCGCGATCAGCAAATACCGCAACTTAAACAAAGAGATCTCCAGCGCCTTGCAGCGCCGGGCAAAAGAGGAGGAGGAGGAAGCCGCTTCGAAAGCCGGCAAGCAGAAAGAGGAGCAGCCGATCGAGGTCGTAAAAAGCGCGCCGATCGCGAAAATTATTTCCGTGATCATGCGGCATGCGGTCGAAGGCAGAGCGAGCGATATCCATATCGAGCCTTTTTTCAACGAAACCCGGGTCCGCTACCGTATTGACGGCATTCTGCATACATCGCTCGTGCTTCCCCGCAATATCCATAATGCGCTGATAGCCCGCGTCAAAGTGCTGTCAAATATGAAGCTGGATGAGACCCGCATACCGCAGGACGGCCGCATCCGTGAGATAATCAGCAACCGGGAGATCGATTTCAGGGTTTCCACGCTCCCTTTGATGCACGAGGAAAAAGTCGTGATGCGCATCTTTGATGTGTCGCGGGGCGCTCCGAAGCTCGAGGACCTGGGTTTTATCGGCTCGGGGCTGGAAAATATCCTAAAGAATATCCGCAAGCCGTTCGGCCTGTTGCTGGTAACGGGACCGACCGGATCGGGCAAATCAACGACCCTCTTTTCGGTCCTGAACATGATCAATAAGGAGGGGATCAATATCTGTACGCTCGAGGACCCGATAGAATATTTCGTCAAAGGCGCGAACCAGTCGCAGGTGCATCCGGAGGTCGGATATAATTTTGCCAACGGCTTGCGGTCGCTCCTGAGGCAGGATCCGGATGTTATCATGGTCGGCGAGATCCGCGACGGCGAGACAGCCGAGCTGGCGATCCACGCGAGCCTTACCGGGCATTTCGTGCTCTCGACCCTGCATACTAACGATTCGCTCGGAGCAATACCCCGGTTGATCGATATGAAAGTCGAGCCGTTTCTTTTATCGTCGACCCTGAACGCTATCGTAGCCCAGAGGCTGGCGCGCAAGATATGCGAATTCTGCAAGCAGGAGGAGGTCCTGCCTAGCAATGTCAAGCGAGAGTTCTTGGATACTATCGATAAGATGGACAAGGAATATATAAAGAAGATCCTTCCGGGCGATGTGATGTCTAACCCGGTCGTGTATAAAGGCGGCGGCTGTCCGCGCTGCGGAGGTACCGGCTATAGCGGTCGCATTGCCATATCCGAAGTCTTGGATGCGAACAATGCTTTCAAGATGTCGATTCTTGAAAAAGGCAGCCTGATAACGATGAATGATGTCCGCAACTCACAGATGTTCATCAGCCTATATGAAGACGGGATAATCAAGGCAATGCTCGGCATGACTTCGGTCGAAGAGGTCATGAGAGTGGTAAAAGACTAGACTTTTAAATTATTAATACCATATGACCAGAAACAAGTATAAGATCCTGATAATCGAAGATGATCCTTTCCTGCAAAGCATGTATGCGAACAAATTCGAGATCGAAGGATTCGCGGTGTGCGTGGCTGATGACGGGAAGAAGGGGATAAGGATCGTACAGAAAGAGTTGCCCGATATCGTATTGCTCGACATCTTGCTTCCGGAACAGAATGGTTATGATGTGCTCAAGGCGATAAAAGCTGATCCGGCTACCAAGGATATCCAGGTCATTCTCTTGACCAACATGAGCCAGAAAAATGATATCGAGCAGGGGATATCCCTGGGGGCGGCGGCTTATCTTATAAAAGCGCATTTTATGCCTTCGGAGGTCGTAGCCAAGGTCAAGGAAGTGCTTGCTAATAAAGCGTATTGAGATGGAAACCCCGGCATTACTATTGCAGAAATTGCTTTTCGAAACGGTCGCACGCAGCGCTTCATGTTTGCATCTTGTGATCGGCAGCTGTCCGATGCTCAGGATCGATGGGAAGCTAGTTCCGCTCGAAAGCGAAACGATCATTACCTCAGAAATGATGCGCGAGGTAATGCTGGCCTCGCTTGACCAGAAAGAACAGGAGGAGCTCGGGCGCTATCTCGTCAAGACGGTCGTAAAGAGCTACGGTGACAAGAATCGGTTCAGAGTCGGAATTTATTTCCAGAAAGGCGCTCTTTCCGCGGCATTCTATCCGATACCGAATATGGTCTTTCCTTATTCCGGGTTTGGCCTGCCGAAACAACTGGACCGTTTTTTCGAATCGCGTTCAGGGATACTCGTGATCGCGGGCCCACAATCTTCAGGCAAGACTGCGCTCGCCGCCTCGATCCTCGAGGAGTTCAACATGAACAAGCAGAAAAGGATCATAACGCTCGAAGATCCAATCGAGTATATATTTGCCGGCAAAAAATGCATGATCGAACAGCGCCAGATAGGCAGGGATACGCCGACTATCGAAACAGGCGTCGCGGATGCGCTAAGAGAAGACGCGGATATCGTCTTTATCAACAGGCAGCAGGCCGATATCGGCAGGTTTATCCGGGGAGCGATGGATCTTGCCTGCGGCAATTGCCTGGTGATCATTGAGATGCTTGCGCGCTCGGCAGTCGATGCTGTCGAACGGCTGACCATGCCACTATCGCAGGATTTGCCTGAAAGAGCGGCGAATTATCTGGTTGCTGATGCGCTATTTGCGGTTGTCCGGCTCGAATTATTGCCGCGTCTGGGCGGAGGAATGGTGGGTGCCAAGGAAGTCATGATAAATACCACTGCCGTAAAGTCTCTGATTAGGGAAGGCAAGACAGGCCAGGCGGAGGGCATCATCGAAACTGCATATCGTGAAGGCATGGTGCCCCTGAAGAGTTCGATCGCCAAGCTGGTTGCCGAAGGGGTAATCAGAAGGGAAGATGCCATTATTTAATTAAACAACAGAAAAAACGCAAATTAGCGCAGGATATTTTTAAGAAATTAACGATTCTTCATTGGTAAATTTAAAATGCCCTTATTCACATACAAAGCAATAGCACCGGACGGCCGCACGATAACGGGGCTTGTCGACGCCGATAACGAATCGTTCGCAGTCGAGATACTGACCGATAAAGGTTATTCGGTCGTTTCGATCACCCGCAAGCGCAACATCAATATCCTAGCGCTTCAGAATTTCCTCAATAAGGTCAAAGTCAAAGACTTGGCGATTTTTTCCCGTCAGTTCGCCGTAATGGTGTCCGCCAGCGTCACCATCGTCCAGGCGCTGAAAATCTTTTCCGAGCAGTCGACCCATCCGACCCTGAAGATCGTCATCGGCGAGATCGCGGAAGAGGTCGACGGCGGCTCCCGTTTTTCCGATGCCCTGGAAAAACGGCCGGAAATATTCTCGAAGTTCTATGTTAATGTCGTCCGTTCGGGCGAGACTTCGGGGAAGTTGGATGAAGTGCTTGAATATCTGGCCGAAGAGCTTGAAAAGGATTATGACATGACCGCCAAGATCAAGAACGCGATGACATATCCGATATTCATTACAGTCGGAATGTTAGTTGCTGGAATCTTCATGATGATCTTTGTCGTGCCCAAGCTGACTGCCATGATCGCAGAATCCGGGGGAGAATTGCCGTTTGCTACTAAAGTACTGGTTGCCACATCTAGTTTTTTGCGGGGATATTGGTGGCTATTGATTGCCGCGATAATCGGGGCCTTCTTTGCGGTCCGGGCAATATCGAGAACGCCCCAAGGCAAATATATGATCGACCTTTTTAAACTGCGTCTGCCGATTTTCGGGACGCTATTCCAAAGGATCTATCTTGTCCGGTTCACGAGGTCGCTCGATACGCTCTTATCCGGCGGAATCACCGTTACCGCCGCCCTGCGGGTCGCCCAGGAGGTCATTGGCAACGACGTGTATTCAAAGATCATCAAGGAAACGATCAAAGAGATCGAGGATGGCAACTCGATCGCCACGGTTTTCTTGACCAGCCCGGAAATCCCGAAGATGGTCGGCCAGATGCTCTCGATCGGCGAACGGACCGGAAAGCTTGATCTGGTCCTGAAGAGGATTACAGATTTCTACGCGCGTGAAATCAACAACATAACCGCGAACCTAATGACGCTGATGGAACCGATCATCATGGTCGTAATGGGTGTGGCTGTCGGTTTTATGGTCGCCGCGATCATCATGCCTATGTACAAGATGGCAGAAAACTTTTAGCATCTTTACTTTTGTTTTAAGAAAGGGGTATTTATGGTATAATGTGGATAAGTTAATCATTAAGAATTAATTTCATCTTCACGTTCATTCTTTTAATTCCATGGATTAAGGGAGCGAGCCGTGAGCAATGGAGAGGGGGTGACCTATGAATAAGCAAAAAGGTTTTACATT
>CAYTAV010000026.1:0-14784 GCA_964435875.1 uncultured Gammaproteobacteria bacterium | reverse complement strand
CTTACACTCCGGAAAATAACGAGGAAGCCGCAGCAGCAATGAGCGGCAAGATCAAGGCGGTCAGCCTGTCTTCGGCGATCGGCGAGGTCTTCAACCGCTATTACGGCATAGCCGTCTGCGGGTCGCACGGCAAGACGACAACCACAGCCTGGCTCTCATATGTGCTCGAACGCGCAGGACTCTCCCCGAACGCCCTGATCGGATCGAACGTTCCCCAGCTGGGCGGGACGAGCCTCGCGGGAAGCTCTGATCTGATGATCATCGAAGCCGACGAATATGGGAATAAGCTCAAGTTTTATGAACCGAAGGCCGTCCTGCTCAACAATATCGACTACGACCATCCGGATTTCTTCCCGACGCCTGAGTCCTACACGGCAGTATTTACGGATTTTATCAAGCGCATACCGAAAAAAGGCTTTCTGGTCGCGAATATGGACGATCCGCAAGTGAATGCAATCGCCGGCGTCAATACCGTCTGTAAATTGATCGGATATGCGCTGCGGGAGGACGAAAAAGGCATCGGCGAAGCGCGCCCTGGCCGGAGCGCGGAATATTTCGCGTATGACGTCAGGCAGGCGGGAGATAGGCAGTATTTCCGGCTCAAGCTCGTCGAAGAGGGGCGGAGCGATCTCGGGGAATTCGCGATCAACCTCTCCGGCAGGCATAACATCTACAATGCGGTTGCGGTCATCGCGGCTGCTATCGAGCTGGGAGCCGAGCTTTTCGATATCAGGAAGCATCTTGAGGAATTTAAAGGCACGAGCCGGCGGACCGAGATCCTCGGGCAGTACCGTGGAGCGTTGGTCGTCGACGACTACGCTCATCACCCGACCGAGGTCCGTTCGACGCTCGAAGGCCTTAAGGCTGCTTATCCCGGACGCAGGTTCATCGCGGCCTTCCATCCGCATACTTTTACGAGGACGAAGGCGCTGCTCGACGATTTCGCTTCCTGCTTCGAAGCCGCTGACGTGCTAGTCCTGCTCGACATCTACGGCAGTGCGCGTGAAAAATCCGGTGGCGTCCATACGCAGGACTTGATAGAAAGGATCAAGGATCGGTCCCGGAAGGAAGGAACCGCGGTCAAGGATGTTGTTTATGCTCCGACGCTTGATGACGCCGAACGCTATCTGCGGGACAACGTCCGGCGGGGCGATCTCGTCGTCCTGATGGGAGCGGGGGATATCTTCCGGGTCGGCCAGCGGCTGGTCGGGGATTAAGATTGCTTCAAATGCTTGAGATAAGCCAAAAAAAAGAGCTCGCACCGCTGACGACATTCAGGATCGGCGGTCCGGCGAGATATTTTACGACGGCAACGAGCTTAGACGAGCTTCGCGAAGCGCTTCGCTGGGCCTCTGAAAAAAGCGTAAAGATCATCATCTGGGGCGGCGGCTCGAATGTCCTGGTAAGCGATAAGGGGATCGACGGACTAGTTGTCCAAATAGCTGGCCGAGGCATCAAGCGGCAGGGCAGGCGGATGATTTGCGCCGCCGGCGAACCGCTGTCGGCTTTATGCATGCTAGCGGCCAACGAGGGGCTGTCCGGGCTCTCCTGGGCAGCCGGGATACCCGGCACGGTGGGCGGCGCGGTGCGGGGCAATGCCGGGGCTTACGGCAGGTCTATGGCGGACAGCGTTGTCGAAGTAACGGCTTTCGCCCTGGAGGGAGGCGGTGAGCAGAAATACGATAATGGAAAATGCGCATTCCGTTATCGCGACAGCATTTTCTCCTCGCATAGCGATCTTGTCATCTGGGAAGCTGTCTTCGGGCTTGATGAAGGCGACCCCGGGGAGATCCGCCAGGAAATGAGCACGATTATCAAGAAAAGGCGCGAGCGCATCCCAGAAGAGCCGAGCGCTGGCAGCATATTCAAGAATCTGATATTTGAAAGGCTGGAAGAAGATAATGCGGGGCTGGCCCGCGAAGCGCTCGGAGCAGGGTGCATCAAGGGCGGCAAGGTGCCAGCGGCCTGGTTGATCGATCGGATCGGTCTTAAAGGCAAGCGGATCGGAGGTGCACAGGTCAGCGAGCTCCATGCCAACATCATCGTCAACACGGGCGGCGCGAGCGCGGCGGATGTCATGATGCTGATCAGCTATATTAAGCAGCAGGTCAGGACGAAACTGGGCGTCCAACTGCAGGAGGAGATCAGATACGCGGGGTTCTAAGGCTGATATCTGAAGAAATAAGATCTTAAAACCGGGTGTAAAGCCCGGTCTTATTTATCCCGATATATCCGTAAGAAATTAGATCTTTGGGCTAAGAACCACACAGCCGATAATCCTAACTGTATAATAACCGACTAGATTATATTCTCCGGATCGACGTCGACGATCCATTTGCTGGAGATTTTTTCGAAAAAAACCTTCAACCTTCCCTCGTTCGGGACCCAGAGACCTAGGTCGGTTTTTAATATGAAGATCCCGACCGGACGGTTGCCTGACGCTTTGGCGCGCGGGCGGACCGGGCCGAAAAGCTCGCAGTACAGCTGCGCTTCCTTGCCGAGCGTCTTTTTCAGAATTGCGAAGCCTGAGATCAACGCCTTCTCCTCCCGCGCGAGCGCGTTTTCGTCCGGAGCGCGGCAGATCAGCTTGAAAAGCCTCGCGAAAGGAGGGTAGGCGAGCTGGCGGCGGATTTCGATCTCCTGATCGTACATCAGTTCGTAGGCGCCGGAGAGCGCGAGCTTCAGGCTCGGGTGGTCGGGCTGGCGCGTTTCGATCACGACTTCTGAAGATTTAAAACCGGAGAGGATTTCCGACAGGAACGAGTACGCGCGTTCGCTAGCGTTATATCCCGGGATCGAGAGCAGGCTGTCAAACGCCGCTATTACGACGCATCCGATATTGAACGGATTCCAGGCTGCCGAGAAAGGAGTCCCGACCAGGATATCGATCTTGCCCGTATCAAAACCCTTGTAGATATCATCGAGCAACCCTTTCTTCCCTGCCGTATCGCTGTCGGCAAGCACGATGGCTTTACCGGGAAAAGCCTCCCGGAGCTCGGCGTAATACTTGTCAGCGCCCGCGCCCTTGCCCTTGAACCTGGCGGACCCGCAGGACGGGCAGACAGCCGGGTACGCGGATTTTTTACCGCACGAGAGGCAGTAAAGCGAACCGCCGGGCGCTTCGGCCGGTGGATTCGAGCAACTCACGCAGCGGAGCAACGCGGTGCAATCCTGGCATGCGACAGCTGACGAATAACCGCGCCGCGGGACGATTACTAGGGCTTGCTTCTGGAAGCTCAAAGCCCGTTCGATCGCGGAGAATGAGGCTTGCGAAAGCGTCCGGGCCTTAGGGATTCCGGTCTGCCCGTCCAAACTGGCGATCGTGATCTGTTCCCTTTGCGGCATCGTCGAAAATCTTTCGATCGGCAAAGACAGGGATTTGAACGAATGATAGCGCGCGACCGTCGGCGCCGGACTCATAAAAACCAATTTACACTCTTCGAGCTCAGACCGCCATTCGGCCAATGTCCTGGCGTCATAGCGCGGATTCATATCCCATTGCTTATGGCTCGGGTCATGCTCGAGGGCGATCGCAATCAGACCCAGCCTGGCGGCGGGGGCAAGCGCCGCCATCCTAGTTCCGATCATTATGTCGATTCCACCGGACAAGGCTCGCATCCAGTCCTCGAAATAGCGGCCGTAAGACACTTGTGAATGGAATTCGGCGATCCGGGCTTTTGGGAAAGCCGCGGAAATCCTGTCTACCGCCTCCCGGACGGATGCGAGCCCGGGTAGGACGCAGATCGCCTGATTGCCCGCATCCAAGCAATCGCGCAGCATCGAAAAGAGCGCTTCATCAGTCCGTTCCCGCCCTCCGAGCAGCAGATGCTTCTCGAGGCCGGGGCGGGCGTTCTTGCCGGCAGCCGGACCGCTCTCTGGGGCGGACGCACGCTTCGGAATTTCAGGAACGAATGCGTCAATCACCAGGCCGAGGGAGACATGGTAATAGCGTGAAATTTTTTCAGCCAGCGCCAGCTGGTAGGATGTCAGGAGGGGGCCGGGCAAGGGCGCGCGGATCACTGATCTTACCTTGCTGCCGGAAAAGGCTGGAATCCCGGATTCGGAACGGACCACGCCCCTGATGATCGAGCTTCTGAAAGGAATTTCTACCAGCTGGCCGCTAGAAAGACCCTGCAGCTTGTCCGGGCAGGCGTAAGTGAAGCATTGGGGATGCGGATGCGGGACGTTCTTCAGCGGAATGATGTCGTAATATCGCATAATCATCAAGACATTGGCATGAAATCCGTCCGCTTATCTTCAGAGGGAAAATTTCATGACTAGGTATCCGACGCCGACCGGGTATTCATAGGAGACCAGGCCGGGCTTGTAGTTGATTCCGGAAAGGATGCCGAGCAGAATTGCAAATGATTTCAATCCGCATTCGCAGGCAGAGGCGACCAGATCCTGATCGAAACCGATGATGCTTTCGACATCCTTGTTCAATAGGTATTCGATAAGGCGGTTGTCGAATTTCTTGCCCTTCGGAGAATATTTGGCCGGGGATTTTTTTGTCAGCGCATGCGATAGGTCGCCGGAAGCGATTAGCGCGACCCTCTCGCGGCAGACGGCGATTTCCCTCCGCATCAGGCTCCCGAACTCGTAGTGGCTTTTTAAGTCAAGACCGCCGTAATAGAGCGGCATGACCTTCGCTTCCTTGAGCTTGCGCGCGAGCATGAACAGCGGAACGGACGTGCCGTGATCAAGCCGGGGGATGCTTACGAGCTGGAGCGGAGCTTTGACCTCGAGATGTTCGCGGATGCGGTGGGCCAACCTGATGCTCCCCTTGAAGCTCATTTTTGTCGAGAAGTCGCCGAATTCTTCAAAATCACAGGAGAACTCCGGGCAGAGATTCAGGGCAAATGCGCCTTCGTAGAGATGGCCGTGGGGCGAAATGATGATGATCGTTTCAGGTTCGGACGAATAAAGCTCTTCCTCGATCTTCTGGTAGGCAGCAACAGTTTTCGTGAGCAGCGGAAGGGCGGTCTTGCCGATCGCGGGAATCAGAAGCGGGGGGTGGGGCACTATGGCTGAGTAGACTAGAGGCATGGTTGATAAGCAAGGGATATTGGTTCAAAAACCGCAGATTGTTTCAAGCCGCTGGTAACGTCGATGACGCGGACGTCGTCGAGCTTTCGCTGGCCTCGGCTGCCGGGACCGGCTCATTAAGCGCTTCCTGTTCGGACGGATCGATCATCGGGTCCCCGTCCGGGTATAGCGCTACTATTTTGGCGGGTGCGAAAATGACATTCTGCCAGGAGTAACCGAGCTTTTCGAAGAGGGCGCCGCTCGTGATCGGCCGCTTCAAGCCGCCCGTAATGACATAGACTGCCGGCGAATCAGCGGTGCGCAGGAGTTCGCCGTCATCGAACTTGACAGGATCGCCGGTCGCGTATTTTTCAAGTTCGCCTGGAGCGGCAGGGACAGGCTTCTTGCGCTTGAACTTGATCAAGAGCAGGGTGCGGTCCCAGACAGGGTGTTTTATATTATCCCGGACGTAGAAGACCCCTCCGGTCTTGCGGTCCTGGAGCAGGGCTCCCGTGATATGCGTAGTCGAAGCGGTGATCGGTACGCCTTCGGCGTAATATGAAAGGTCCTCCCAGCTCGCATCGACGATCTCTTCGGGATTGATGCCGATCGTACGGAGCGCGTTGCCGTCCTTGAAGCCTCTTTTCCTGTCGTCGACCAGGAGATAGATCGTTCCCTTCGGAGAGCGGACGAGCGAATATTGCGGGAATTTTATCGGATTGCCCTTCTCATAACCGTCGAGATCGGATTTAGCGACGGTTATCACGCGGCGCGTATCGAACCGGGTAGTCAGGGCGCCTTTCGAAAGGAAGGGGCGCTTTTCGCCGCCGTCGATCAGCCAGACACCGGGCTCGCCTTTGACCTGCAGGAGCGAGCCGTCGGGATAGATCTTGTAGGAAAAATAGCGGTTCCAGAGCTTGTGGAAGTTGAAATTGCCGTTATAGACGTGCGGCGTGTAATTATAAAGGGCGGCGGTCGCCTGATTCTTCGGCGTGACAGTGATCGGTTCCTTACTGATCGTCCCGTAAGGGTTGGAGAAAGTGTAGGTCTCGCCCTGCTTATATGTATAGAGATGGGGGTTGTCCATGTAGTCGCGGAATTGGAGGGTCGCGCTGTTGACCTGTTTCCAGAAGCCTTGCCAGCGCGAATTACAGCCGCCGCCGTCCGGACAGCCGTAGCCGGCGGCCCAGTCCAGCTGGCTCTGGCGCGGCGAGCCCTCTTCGATCAGGCTCTGTTCCTTCTGCAGGAGCACGATGATGAATTTCGGGCTGATCCCGTTCGTCACCGCCCGGTCGTAGATCGCTTCGGATGCCTTCATCGAGCGGCCATCCGAGCTTTGGCAGACGTAGTTTGCCAGGAAGCTGCCCTTGCGCTCGAGCAGCCGCTGGATCTCGTTCTGCGTCATGGCAGTTGCGTCAAGAATTTCGTCGTCGCTGATTATATAGTTCGGATCAAAGGAGGGCAGGATAGCGTCCGCCGGCCTGGCCTGGAAGAAGAGCAGGCCGGTGAAGCAAAGCGCGGCCGCTTGGATAAGGATTCTTGTGGGCATAGGGATTTTTAAACCGAATATGTATATATAGATGCCTGTTATCATGTCAGATCCCCCTGACTTTCAGCGCTCTGACCAGCCGGTCAACGGCCGTGATATAGGCCGCTGTGCGGAAGTCTGTCTTGTAGGTCAGGTGCTTTTCCCAGACAGCGACAGCCGATTTCAGGAGGTACTTCTCGAGGTTGTCGCGCACTTTCTCGGCATCCCAATAGAAATGCCGGATGTTCTGCACCCATTCGAAATAGGAAACTATGACGCCGCCGGCATTGGCGAGTACGTCGGGTATAACGGAAACGCCGCGGTCGGACAGGATCTCGCTCGCCCCTAGATCGGTCGGGCCGTTTGCGAGCTCCAGCACCATATCCGCCTTGATATCTTTTTCGTTCGCCAAAGTAATTACGCCTTCCAGGGCTGCTGGGACAAGAACGTTCGCCGGAAGTGCGAGGAGCTCGTCGTTCGCGATATCCTCCGCATCTTCGAATCCCGAGACCGCTCCAGTACGCTCCTTATGCTCGATCACTTTCATGATATCGAGCCTTAAGGGATTATAGATCCCGCCCTTCGAATCCGACACGGCGACGACGCGGTATCCGGCCTGATGGGCGATCCGCGCGAAGTTCATCCCGGAATTGCCGAAGCCCTGTACCGCGATCGTAAGCGGTTTTTTCTTCATGTCCAGCTTTTCGCGGAAGAACTCGAAAACGAAAAATCCGCCCTGGGCGGTCGCGACATCGCGCCCGGCCGATCCGCCGATCTCGACCGGCTTGCCGGTGACTGCGCTCGGCGTGTTCACCCCGCGGATGCGGCTGTATTCATCCATATACCAGGCCATGACCTGCGGATTCGTATAGACATCCGGGGCAGGGATGTCCTTGTCCGGCCCGACGAAGTCGGCGATCTTGCGCACATAACTGCGGGTCATGCGCTCGAGCTCGCCTGCTGAGAGCTTTTTCGGGTCGACCGTGATGCCACCCTTGGCGCCGCCGTACGGGATATCCGCGACCGCGCATTTGACCGTCATCCAGAACGCGAGCGCTGAAACCTCGTCAAGATCCACCTTCGGATGGAACCTTAAGCCGCCCTTGTATGGACCCCGGATATCATTATGCTGGACCCGGTAGCCCGTGAAGACCTCGAGCCGGCCGTCGTCCATCCTTGCCGGGACACTGACTTCAATCACCCTTTGCGGATGCTTGAGGATCTCAAGCACATCGTAGTCCAGGCTGGCGGCCTTGCTTGATTTATCGATTTCCGAGACAATCTGGCAGGACTTGTCGAGCTGATCCATGCACTGTTTGTAACTGCCGTTCATATGGTTTTGTTCCCTTTAAAAATTTGTAGATCCACAAAATTATACATTAGGACCTCAGGTTTTGCGGATAGGCAATTTAAATAAATTCCGCAATGAGCAATATGGGATGGTTTGCGGTTTTTGAGCGTGTAAAAGATTTGAGTTTTCCATAATTTATTTTACAAGAGGGCGGGAGATGTGGCAAGTTGACAGAATATGATAATTATGCTATTGTAATATGATTTTCGTACATTACCATATGTTATTATTAATTTCACCATCAACTTTACAAGAAAGGAGCTAGAATGGGAACTCAAAGGAAGGTTAGTGCGCCCTGGCCGCAAGAGGTCGTCAATTACAACCGGACGCACGTGAGAGGATGCTGGGGTTCGGCCATCAATGATCGGGGAAGCAGCGGAAAAAACTGTTTAATCAGTGTCGCTGAAGCCATCGGATCAATCGACCACTGGCCGGACGACTGCCTGGATTACGAGCCGCCGCATCGCACCCCCGGCTTCGTCGAACTTGACGAATTGCCCTTTGGCAGTTCGCTCGGGGAGTGGATCAGTTCCGGACTGGACGCTGACGACGATCCGGAACCTGATCCATGGATGTATGGATCTTTGCGCCGGGGCGAGATCCTCTCGCTCTGCACGCCTCACCAGCTCCACTTAACATTCTCGTACCTCGGAGAGAAGACATACCCCCTGGGGAGGCGAGTAGAGGTAGATTTCATGACTGTGCGCAATAAGTGCACGGGTCAGGACGGTTGCTACCAACGCGAAGTAGGAAGGACTATTTCGCGTTAGGCGCAAATTTTTAACTAACAAAGCCGGCCATTCAAATGGCCGGCTTTTCTTAATGACTGACTTGCAGGATATTTAATCTAAATCATTATTTGATCTTGATCTCGACCTCGTTCTTCAGGTCGATGTCGATCGCGACCTTATCGCCTTCCTTGATCCGGCCCTCGATGATCTGCAGGGCGAGTTCGTCCAAGATCAGGCTCTGGATCACGCGCTTCAAGGGCCGTGCGCCGAAAGTCAGGTCGAACCCTTTCTCGGCGAGCATCTTCTTGACCTTCGCTCCGATCCGGATCGCGATCTGCCGGTTCTTGAGGCGCTCCTCGACCTTGTTGACCTCGAGCTCGACGATCTCGGCGAGCACTTCAGGCGTCAGGCTCCTGAAGATCACGATCTCGTCGATGCGGTTCAAGAATTCAAGCTTGAAATGGTCCTTCAGGATACGGTCGATGCGCTCGCGCATCTCTTCCTCGCGGATCTCCTTGATCGTCTTTTCGGTCGAATCCATGAAGCCGATCGAGAATTCCTTGATGACCTCGTTGCCGAGGTTCGAGGTCATGATGATGATCGTGTTCTTGAAATTGACCGTGCGTCCCTTCGCGTCCGTCAGGCGGCCGTCGTCAAGTATCTGCAATAGGATATTGAACACTTCCGGATGCGCCTTTTCGATCTCGTCGAACAGGATGACGCTATAAGGGCGGCGGCGGATCTTTTCGGTCAGCTGGCCCCCCTCTTCATGCCCGACATAGCCGGGCGGCGATCCGATCAGCTTTGCGACGCTGTGCTTTTCCATGAATTCGCTCATATCGATGCGGATCAGGGCGTTGTCGTCGTTGAACATGAATCCGGCGAGCGCTTTCGCGAGTTCGGTCTTGCCGACTCCGGTCGGGCCGACGAAGAGGAACGAGCCGATCGGTTTCTTCTCTTCCGAGATGCCGGCGCGGGAGCGCCGCAGCGCGTTCGCGACGGCTTTGATCGCGCCGGTCTGGCCGAGTACGCGCTTCTCAAGCACATCTTCGGCTTTGGCGAGCTTGTTGATATCGCTCTCGAGCATCTTAGTCACCGGGATGCCGGTCCAGCGCGAGACGATCTTCGCGATGTCTTCCTCGTCGATCTCTTCCTTGAGGATCCGCGTTCCGGCCTGTTGCAGCTTCGCGAGGTCCGATTCGTGCGATTTGAGCTGTTTTTCCAATCCCGGGATCTGCGCATAGCGGATCTCGGCGACCCGCGTTAGGTCGTCGCCGCGCCGTTCTATGATCTCTGCCTGGGCGCGCAGACCTTCGATCTCTTTCTTGATCCCGCGCATCTTCGAGATGATCTCTTTCTCGTTCGACCAGCGCAGTTCGAGCTGGCCGGCCTTCTCCTTGAGCTCTCCGAGCTCCTTATTGAGGTTGCGCATCTTTCCGGCGGCTTTTTTATCGTTAGTCATCCCCATTTTTTCGATCTCGAGGCGCTTGATCTGCCGCTTCAGATCGTCGAGATCGGCCGGGGAGGATTCGATCTCCATCCGCAGGGAAGAAGCGGCTTCGTCGATCAGGTCGACAGCCTTATCAGGCAGGAAGCGGTCTGTTATATAGCGGGCCGAGAGCTTGGCCGCCGAAACGATCGCGTCGTCCGTGATCCGGACGCCGTGATGGATCTCGTACTTTTCCTTGAGGCCCCTCAGCATGGCGATCGTATCTTCTGTGCTCGGTTCCGCGATATAAATCGGCTGGAAGCGGCGCTCGAGCGCCGCGTCGCGCTCGATATAGCGCTGGTATTCGCGGGTCGTGGTCGCGCCGATCGTGCGGATCTCCCCGCGCGCCAGGGCGGGCTTGAGCATATTCGAGGCGTCCATGGCCCCTTCCGAGGCGCCGGCTCCGACGAGCGTATGCAGTTCGTCGATGAACAGGATGATCTTGCCGTCATTGGCTTTCACTTCCTTGATCACGGCTTTCATGCGGTCCTCGAATTCTCCGCGGAATTTAGCGCCTGCCAGGAGCGCCCCGAGATCGAGGGTCACGAGCTCTTTATTCTTCAGGGTCTCGGGTACATCGCCGTCCACGATCCTCTGGGCGAGACCCTCGACGATCGCAGTCTTGCCTGTGCCGGCCTCGCCGATCAGGACCGGATTGTTCTTCGTGCGGCGGGAAAGCACCTGCATGATCCGCCGGATTTCCGTATCGCGGCCGATGACCGGATCGAGCTTCTTGTCACGCGCCAGCTTCGTCAGGTTGGTCGTATATTTCTCAAGCACCTGGTATTTCGCTTCCGGGTCAGGATCGGTTATTTGGTGCGATCCGCGCAGTTCAGAAAGGGTCTTGAGGACGCTTTCGTAGTCAACGCCGTTCTTGATCAGGATATCCTGCGCCTTGGATTTGACGCCGATCAGGGCAAGCAGGAGGTGTTCGGTCGAAATGAACTCGTCGCCGATCTGATCGGCCTCTTTTTTCGAGCGGTCGATGATCATGGCGACTTCCTGCGTTCCCTGGACCATGCCGAGACGGCCGGAAACGGTCGTTTTAGGCAAGGTCTCGAGCAGCTTGCGGACCTTGTCGAAAACCTCTTCCTCGTTGACGCCGAGCTTTTCGAAAATCGGATGCACGATATTGTCGGTCTGTTCCAGGAGCGAAGCCAGGAGATGCAGGGCTTCGATGTATTGCTGGCCGTATTCCTGGGCGATCGATTGCGCGTTGATTAGCGCTTCCTGGGATTTATGCGTGAATTTATCGAACATAATGCTAGTATTTATTATAAAGTATGATTTATTATGGATCAGGACTATAATCATGCGTTATGATCAGTCCTGAATGCTGTTGCTTAGCACTCGTTGGTGTTGAGTGCTAAAGATAATTTACTACTATTATATATACGTGTCAAGCGCGGGCGTTGTTTCATCTCCGCGTTTATCGGTTGGAATCTTGCAGGCGGCTTGAATCCGAGAATTGCGCCTATTTATCAACGATATCGAGGCTTTTGTCGCAATGCGAGCAGGCGCCATGGCTGTCAAAGCGTTCGATCTGGTAGCCGTAGCGCTCGATTGCGAGCTCGCCGCACGACGGGCAGTAAGTATTCTCCTTCTGGTCACCGGGTAGATTGCCGACATAGACGTATTTGAGGCCGGCCTCCTTTCCGATATCATACGCTTCATATATGATGTCTTCGCCCGTAGGCGGCAGTTTCTTGAGTTTCCAGGAGATTTCCGGCGAAAAACGCGAGATGTGCCAGGGAGTATCGGTATCGAGCTCGCCGGCGATGAATTCCGCGATCGACCTGAGCATATCCGGGTCGTCGCTCAAGGTCGGGACGATAAGCGTAGTCAGCTCGAGATGCACCTGGTCGCGCTTGATGCGCACGATATTTTCCAGGATAGGCTTCAGCCTCGATCCGCACTGTTCGGCATAAAATCTCTCGTCGAAGCTTTTAAGGTCGATATTGACCGCGTCGATAAGGTAAAGGAGGTCGTCAAGGCACTCTTTCGACATGTAGCCGTTCGAGACCCAGACATTCTTAAGCCCGCATTCGCGCGCGAGCTCCATGATATCGCGGGCGTATTCTGAGAAAACGGTAGGCTCGTTGTAGGTATACGAAATCGATGTGCATTCGTTCGCCAGCGCTTCCTCGACGATTTTTTCGGGAGGCGTAAAGATCAGCTCTTCGATCTGGTCCTCGACCTGCTTCGGGTGGCTCATCTGGAAATTCTGGCAGTTCTGGCATACTAGGTTGCAGCCGAACGTGCCGATCGAATAGGTCGCTGATCCCGGGAGGAAATGGAAGAGGGGCTTTTTCTCGATCGGATCCGAATTCACGGCGACCGGATAGCCGTAGACCAGCGACGAGATGAAGCTTCCTGCGTTCTTGCGCACGCCGCAGATGCCCGTGCGTCCTTCCTTGATCGTGCAATAATGGTTGCAGAGCGTACAGGAGAGCAGGCCCTTCGCAGTTTGCGGCTTTGAGAAATGGGATTTGTGCATGGGTTTTTCCATTAACATTATCACTTTATCAAAATAGCAAAAAGTTGAAAAGCGTTCCGAATTGATTTAAGATAAGCGGTCGTTTATAATGATAAATAAAGGGCGGCAATTTCGCTTTGCGCCACTGCCATGGATGACAAAAGAAGAGAGTGGAAAAAGAATATTCATCGCCATTGAATTGCCGGATCGGGTCAAGGAAATGTTAGCGGCCCGGTCCGTCCAGCTTGCGCGGCTGGCAGGCGATGTGAAAACCGTCGCGCGTGACAACCTGCATATCACCCTGCATTTTCTCGGCCAAGTCGAACGCAGTGCCCTGGAAGAAATGCAGGCGTTGCTGGCCGACGTTTGCCGCGGTCGCGGCGCGCTCCGCATGAGGATCGGGACAGCCGGCTGCTTCCCGGGCTTACGCCAGCCACGCATCGTATTCATCCGGGCCGTAAGGGCAAGCGGGCCGGATCCGCAGGCTCTGCAGAAGGATATCGGCGCCGGGTTGGCCAGGACCGGCCTGGCCGTAGACACGCGGCCCTGGGAGCCGCATATCACGATCGGCAGGCTGCGTAAAGCGGGACCCCGGGCATGCGATGCAGTACGCGCCTTTATCGCAAGCTCTAGCGAATCCGGATACGAATTCGAGGCAGGATCCATCGCGGTATTTTCATCGGTCTTGAAGGCCGAGGGCCCGCGTTACCTCCTGATCAGCCGGATCCCTTTAACATAGCGCATTATGGAAACCAAGAAGGAGAAAAAATTGCTGTTCTGCCTGTCAGGGGGCGGGACAGGGGGATCGGTCAGCCCCTTGCTGGCTGCCGCCGACGCGATCAGCGAACGGGTGGGACCGCGCGCCGAATTTTTCTTTATCGGGACGCACGCGGGGCCTGAAAAGGGGATGGTCGGCAGCCGGCAGATCCGCTTTTACCCGATCAATGCCGGCAAGCTGCGCCGGTATCCTGACTTGCGGAATCTGACCGACATCCTGAATATCATCCGGGGCTATTTCCAATCGCTGGCAATATTTATCAGGCAGAGGCCTGATATCGTGCTGACCGCCGGTTCCTACGTCTCGGTGCCGGTAGCATATGCGGCCTGGACTTTGCGCATCCCGGTCATGGCCCATCAGCAGGATCTGCGTCCGGGCCTGGCCAACCGCCTGATCGCGCCGCTGGCTGCAAGGATCACGACAGTCTTCGAGAAGTCGGTCCGGGACTTCGGCGGCAAGGCGGTCTGGACCGGCAATCCGGTACGACAAGAGTTTTACGCAGCGAGAGCCAAGAGCCAGGACGAAAAAAGCCGGCAGACCAAGCGCAGGTTCGGCTTGGATGGCAGCCAGCCGGTCGTCCTTGCCATCGGCGGCGGTACCGGGGCGCTCTTCATCAATCAGCTGGTTGCCGATTGCCGGGAGGCCTTACTCAAGTCCTGCCAGCTCATACACGTAACCGGTGCGAACAAGGCTTCACGGGAAATACAGGAGCAAAGGCCGCCTAATTACCATCCCTACGAATTCCTCGGAGCCGAGGACGTAGCGGCGGCAATCGCGGCGGCTGACCTGGTCGTTTCGCGCTGCGGCATCGGCTTCCTGTCGGAACTGGCTTTTTTTTCTAAGAGCGTGATATTGATACCGATGCCGGATACTCACCAGGAAGACAACGCCCTGTATTTCGTTAGCGCCGGTGCGGCCGTCATGCTGGACCAACGGACGGCCAGGGCCAGAGATCTCTTGGGTAAGGTCAGGGAGCTCATAGCCGATGCAACCAAGCGCGAGTCGCTCGCCCGGGCCATGCGAAAGATGCAGCCTGAAGACGTGAACGTCAGGTTCGTCGATGCCGTGCTGGCCTGCGTCAATCACCCCGCCCGCCATCCATGAATCGCTGCCGCTCCTAGGAGGGCCGTGACCGGTCTGGCAGGGCGGCAGCCTTAGGAAATGACTTTACCTGTTTTAGTATCATCAAATATCTTCATGGGAAGCAAGGCCAAGCCTGCCTTAGGACGGCAGATAAAAATGATCTTCGATACAACGGCAAACGCTGATATGTATTATGCCGTTCGCGCCGATATCGGCGATCCGTTCCTTTATCTCGAGGATGAGAAGGGGAGGTACGCGTATCTGGATGAGCGCGAATACGGGGCATATGCGAGTAAGAAAACCAGGCGCGCGATCCCGGTACT
>CAYTAV010000025.1:0-15071 GCA_964435875.1 uncultured Gammaproteobacteria bacterium | reverse complement strand
TTTTATGTCTTCAGCGCTCTTATAGAATTCTTTTTTCAGCGAAGTCAGCTTGACAGCCGGGCCTTCCTGAAAAACAGCTTCTAATACTGCTTGCTGGGCCGCGTTCATGGATTTCTCGGCTTCGCCATTCTCAAGCCTTGTAAGCTCGTAATCCTTGCTTTTGAAAATAATGCCCTGCTCCTCGATTTCCTTGATGCTGACCAGCCCCCGGACGGCCAGGCTGATGATCTCGGCAGTAATAAAATTATCCTTCGCATCTCCGTTTGTCTCGACCATGCCGATCTCGATCGGGGAAAGCCGGTCCGGAGGTTCAAATTCCGCGATGACGGTCTTGTCGATCCTGGGGTCGCGGCCGTACTTATTCCATAAATACAGGCAAACGGCAAAAACGAAAACCGGCAGAACTAGGATTAAATAACCGCCGTAGGCTTCAAAAAAACTTGGCTGATAAGGGATGAATATGCCTTTCGGGAAAGTAATCGAAGCCGTGATGCCATCACCAGCCCTGATCGTTCCTTTCGAGCCGAATTCGAGTATGTTCGGTGCGGTCCATTGGTACGAAGCCCCTTCCCGGCTCTTGCTTCCCAGCGCTCCCGTATAATATTCGATCCGGCTCGTTTCCTGCTCGACATCTGAAGGGAAAATCAAGCGGGCCTGAAAAGTATCGATTTCAAGATCCCAGAAGTTGCCTGACAAATTCCAGTAAAGCTCGTCGAACTCTGGATTGCCGGAGCGGACCGCGTTCTCGATCCTGTACTTTATCCGGTAAAGATTCTCGCCCCGGACCTCCTTATCCGCCGATCCGATCTTCTAGGAAATCGTATGATCGAACGGATTCTTTGATTCCGAATATTCATAAGGACGGCCCTCGAAATCTGTGATGGAAATCAGCCTGATCGGCGATTTAAACGTTCCAGCCTCCGTCCTGGTTTCGGTCGGCAAGATGCGGAATATCCCGTGCTTGCCTGCGGAGTTTCCGCAGTCCGCCGTGATGTCCTCTGTGATCGTCAAAGACGAGTCCTTACCGACTGCGATCTCAGACTTGAAATCCTTGATATACCAATAATCGACATTCTCGCGTGCGGATGCAGCGAGTGGAACGCTAAAGAAAAACAATAAAGCATAAAGGATCGTGTAGGTCCGCATATGTTTTATTCGTGATTAGCCTTTTATTCACGGCTTTTCGACCAAAGCTGCTTTTTCCCGGTAATTACAGAAAGCGCAATCCGGAGCCGGGTCAGGCAGACTTTCCGCCATCAGGCATTCATGTGCGCTGATTACCGCCTGTTCGACCCAGGAATCATCTCCCTTGTAGGCATGGATCGTGACGTCAAACTCGAGCTTGCCGTCGAAGGCCTCGCGGTCCTTCTTGCCGTTCGCGTAGACGAAATAACCCGTATCAGACACCGGGAAGCCGTTCTGCCGGAGCAACCACTGGTAGATTTCCATCTGCCGCCGGTAGCCAGCCTGCCAGTCCGCGTCGATGCCGACCGCCTCGTCCTTGCTAGTCGCCTTATAATCGACGACGATCAGCTCACCAGCGGGCGACTGCCAGATATCGTCGACAGCCCCCGTGACGATCAGGGCTGTCTTTTGGTGGTAGTATTCGACTCCCTGGAAATTTTCGCGCCATGCGGCGAGCTTTTCGTGGGCGAAGGGGATCGCATCGATCCTGTAATGCTGCATCAGCGGGTGCGCCTCGCCCCGCGCACGATGGATGTCGAACTCTTTCTTAAGCAGAGCGTCAACCGCAGAATTCAGCGTAAAGGGAAATCCTCCCGGCTGGCTGATGCCGAACCGGCGGTCGAGGTAGAAACAGCGCCGGCATTGCATGAATAATTCCAGCTTCGAACGGCTGAGCCTGAACGGCTCTATGCTGGTCGGATCGAACAAAAACCTTCTTCTTTTCGAGTTATAATTCATATTAGTTCTTTTTAAAATAATAACTTATAAAGGAGAAAATGTAAAAAAACAATACCTTGCAAGAAGTCGTTGATTACGGCGTCTTTAATATTAACTACATTTTATCACGCATTGATATAGCAAAATAATATAAATTTATGAAACGTATAATAACAATTGCTTCAATATTAGCAATCTTACTTGTTTATAACACGGCTACCGCTAAAGATGGTGATAGCGGAAGCGGGAATGGAGGAAATTCAGGATCTGAATCTAGTAATAGCTCTTCCGGCCTTGAGACGGAAGTCGAACACGGCGTAGTAACAACGAAAGCCGACGGAAATGATGATAAGCTGACGGAGAGACTGCGTGGCAGGATAGTGCTCCAGGTAGAGGACAAGGGCCAAGCCTGGTACATAGACCCCGAAAAGAAAACCAGGCTTTCTCTCGGAAGACCGGAAGATGCATTCCGCTTGATGCGGGAAAAGGGTCTGGGAATATCCGAAGATAATTTCAATAGGCTGGAAAATCATAAGAAAGACTCGACAGGGCATAAGCTTGCATTAAAGCTAGCCGGCAAGATCCTGTTAGAGGTTGAAGACAAGGGAAAAGCCTGGTATCTCGAACCAGCGACCTTAAAACTCCATTATCTCGGTCGTCCGGCAGATGCGTTAAAAGTCATGCGCGATGTCGGGCTCGGGATAAGGAATGACGATCTTGCTAAGATCGCACAAGGCATGGATAATAAAAAGGCGGCTATAGAGATTATGCTAGCGGCTGAAGGAAATTCTGGATTGGCGGGAAAAGCCGAGCTATATGATCTCGGCATAGCAACCAAGGTCGAAATCAAGCTTAACGAAACGACCGCGGGACTAGCCAGACCCGCCCACATCCATGAAGGTAACGTGCCAAACCTGGGCGCTGTAAAGTATTCGCTCGACCCGGTTGTCAACGGCAAGTCAGAAACAACATTGAACATAAAAATAACAGATTTGCTAGCCCAACGGCCGCTTGGTATAAACGTACATAAGTCCGCGGCTGAAATCGCTGTTTCGGTCTCGAGCGGCAATCTCTAAAAAACTAAAAACAAAAAAAATCCCGCAAACTACCGCGGGATTTTTTTGTTTTTAAAGAAAATTAAAGGGGTTTTCCCGTAATAAAATTAATGTTAAGCTATATTTATGTCCAGCCGATTTAAAGACCGCCTCGGTACGTTAGCGGTAATCATGGCGGTAATATTGCCTGCCGCTATCTGGCTTACCCTGCTTCCGCTCGGCTTGCGCTTCGACGGATACGGCGCTACAACAACCAGCATCGGGCAATTGTCCGGACTCCTGGGAGCAGCTATTTTCGCTGTAAATCTTATTATGGGCGCGAGAATACGCTTTCTCGAGCCTTTTTTCGGCGGCCTGAACCGGATCTATCTCGCCCATCACCGCCTAGGGGCTGTTGCGCTCGGGCTCATTCTTGCCCATCCGCTTTCCTTAGCCTTGAATTATCTGACATTTTCCCTGCAAGACGCCGTCGCTTTTCTACTGCCGAGCATCGATGCAATGCCGAAAACCTGGGGAAGCCTGGCGCTGTATCTTGCCGCTCTCTTATTGGTCCTGACATTCTTCTTTCGACCGCGCTATGATATCTGGAAAAAAGGCCACGCCTTTCTCGGCCTGGCCTTTCTGTTCGCAGTCTTGCATATGCTGACGATTCCGAGCGATATTTCCCGTTCGGCTCCTCTGCGCAACTACATGCTTTCCTTGGCTCTGCTGGGCCTGGCCGCTTCGATCTACCGGAGCGTTTTAAAAAGACGGACCGGAAAATCATTCATCGTCGAATCAATTATACGCAGGGGCGATTCGATATTCGACATATTGCTAAAACCGGAGGGCAAGGCTCTTGATTACCGAGCCGGCCAATTCGTATTTATCAGTTTCCTCGATAATATATTAGGCAAGGAATCCCATCCGTTTTCAATTGCTTCAACCCCCAACAGTGGCAAAATCAGGATTGCCGCTAAAAAGCTCGGTGACTACACTTCCAGATTAGACGGACTGAAACCGGACATCAAGGCGTGTGTCGAGGGGCCTTTTGGCACGTTTTTTGCCGAACGTTTCGGCAATAAGCAGGTCTGGGTCGGCGCCGGTATCGGCATAACGCCGTTCCTCGGCATGTCGAACAGCCTAAAGAATAACGCGGACGCTCCTTCCGTACTGCTTTTTTATTGCACTCGGTCGGCGGAGGATGCTGTTTTCCTGACCGAATTGGAAGAAATAGCGCGGGGCACGGATAAGCTAAAACTGGTGCCTTATTTTTCGTCGATCAGCGGCAGGCTCGACGCGAAAAAAATCAAAGAATACTGCTCGGAAATTGGCGGAAGGGATTTCCTGCTCTGCGGCCCTCCAACAATGATGAAAAGCCTGGAACGCCAGCTTATCGGACAGGGCGTCAAGAAGAATCGTATCTATTTCGAAGCGTTCGAGCTCTGATTTCAGGTAGCCATATCTGTCTGCAATTTTTCTCCGATAATCACTTTTTCAGCCTCTTCATAAGTATTTCTGAATTCTTCGACAATCGGGCTCTCGAGGCGCGAATCCAAAATCTTCAAGACCTCATTATAAAACCACAGCTTCTTGTCCGGCGGCGAATTGAATTTTTCCCAGATCGCTTCTCCTTCTTTTTCATAAGATCTGATCATCGATCGCAGGTTATGGATCTTGTCAGCCGCGGCTACGATCAGGGCTTCCTGGCCGCTCTCGGCCAGACTCTTGAGATATCTATCTTTCCTTGCTTCCCAGCTTGCGCGCATGTCGCCGGAAAGATTTTCAGGATCGCGGTCCTCGGAAACGTCCTTGACGATCAGGGCGATCCGGGCGCCGAAATCCCTCTCAAGGTCCGCATAGTCATAACCTTCGACGTCTTCCAAAACGTCATGTAAAAGCCCGGCAACAACAATATCTTCGTCTTCCGTGAAGCCGGATAAGATCCAGGCAACCGAAAACGGGTGGCTGACGTACGGCAACGCGTTGTCCCCTTTGCGCACCTGCCCGAGATGCAAGCGCGCTGCGAAATCGATGGCTTTTTGCAGTTTTGAAGTTAGTTCCATGCTGTTATGATTTAAGGCTCATTGGATTGCCTATGCTTCCGTGCCTTGACATAGCTTGGCAGTTCGGCGAGCAGGCTGATATTCGACCAAAGGATCACGACCATGAATAATACTGCATAAATCCCGATAAGCGATACTACGAGATCGTCGCGCGGCCCAAGCGCATCAGCCCAGCTCGTTCCGCCTGAGTCGATCGCGGCGATCGCATCATCCGATAAAAGCCCGTACAGGATTGCGGGCAGGGAAATCGCGCTATTATAGGCGCTATGTAGAAATACCGACCAGACAAAGCCGAACCGCATCCGCACGAAACCGAGTAAGAATCCTAGAAACAACTGCGGCATGATCAGCATCAAGACGGCGTACCAGTAGTCCCCGAACGAGTAAAAATTGAATATATGCAGAAAAGAGAACGCCCCCGCAGAACCGTAAAAGAACCAGTGATATTTTCTTTCGAAAAAATTAGCGAGCAACCTTTGTTTTGCCGGCTGCCCGAACAGATATCCGAAAAAAATTCCAGCAGATACGAACAGGCAGGCCATTCCGGCAGCCAGCAAGGCCTGTGGAATGGCGTTTAATGCCAGTTCTGCGGCGCGGGTATGCTCGCTCGCAAACTGCATGAAAGCTCCGATACCGAGCACGACTGCCGCAGACAGCGAAAATCCGAGACGATAGGGGGAGAATCTAAGCCAAAACCTGAATAAAAGCTCTTCGGAAAGCGGTCCGATAATGGCTGCGATCATGAGCAAGGACAACCAGTTCTCTTCGAAAAGCCTGTTCAAGGAATTGTATTCTGCGGCATCATACCCGAGGCGGCCGAGTGAATTTACCGCGACCGC
The DNA here is from genome assembly GCA_964435875.1 of uncultured Gammaproteobacteria bacterium. Classification (GTDB taxonomy): domain Bacteria; phylum Patescibacteriota; class Patescibacteriia; order Patescibacteriales; family CAYTAV01; genus CAYTAV01. The sequence goes on along the minus strand of CAYTAV010000025.1, from coordinate 9,230 downwards.
CCCCAGGAAAATAGCTACGGTAGTGCCGAATGCCCAGAGCCTTATGCTGTCCTTGATCTTCTTCCAGGTACTATATTCGTATTGGCCGGAGTGGTAAGGCTTCAGAAAGTAGGCAAGCATTTCCAGGATCAACGGCTTTCTTGTCGCTGTATCGTGCATGGTATTTAAAGGATAATCGCTCGACCCAGCATACATAAAAATTGCTTGGCTGACAAACTAATGTTTAAAAAAGCGCATTGCTGCGCTTTGATGGCTATCGGGCAAGGGCGTGATTTCAACCGCCGGAATTGACCGTATCGAGATTCTTGAATACGAAATAAGTGATCGCATAAGCCGCGAAGATTATCGCTAGCCCGATCAATGCGCGCTTGATCGAATCCTGGGCATCGCGCACTTTCTGCTCCTCGCCTTGCGCGCTCATCCATTTATAGCCCGCAAGCAGGATCAGGATCAGAAAGATTATTCCGAGCAGTGACAGAAAGGCTTTGACCAGCAGGGCGATTACGGTGCTGATCGTTCCGCCGGTATTAAAAACCCCTGTGCCAGCCGTCTTAGTCAAATTGCTGATTTTACTGGTCACTCCGCTATCCAGCAAGCCTGAACCAAACAGAACGGGAAGAATCGGTGAAAAGAAAGAACTTACAGCATCTCCAAGTTTATGTATAATTTTCATAAGCTATTGCCCACCGTTAATTATGTAAAACTGTATGAAATTCCAGATCGCATAAGAACCGACGATTATAATCAATCCGACTACCCCGCGGCGGATCGTATCGAGGGCTTTCTCGACCTTCTGCTCTTCTCCGCGGGCGGTCATATAATAATATCCTCCGAGCAGGATCAGGAATAAAAAAATCGCTCCCAACACCGCGAAAAAGGCTTGAATAATGACGCTAATGACTGCCGGCAATGTATCCTCCGGATTAGCCTGCTGGGCAAAGCCGCTATATTGGGCAAAATAATGCAATTTATCCATCGTCGAATTCGACTGCCCTGCAGAAGCCATGATCGGCAGGCTTGCCGCCATCCAAACGGCTAATACGATAAGTGTTTTTTTTGTAGAATTCATTTTCATATCATCCGGAGGCTGACAGCGTCCCTTCCGAGAGCTTGCCTACGATAAAAACGCTGATCCCGTAAGATGCCAGGATGATTATCAGGCCGATAATCGCGTGCCGGATGGTCCCCAAGGCGTCTTCGACCTTCTTCTCGTCGCCGCGCGCATTCATATAAGTCCAGCCGCCGTAGATGGTCAGGACTAAAAAGATTACGCCCAGCAGGGAAAGAAAAGCTTGTACGGCTCGGCCGACGACCATAGCCCAGTCCTGATTCCTCGGATCATACCCGGCCGCCCGGCCGAAATCGCCCAATACCTTGTCGCTGAACGCGTCATTGAGATTCGTTGCTGAAACGAATGTTGGCAACGCAAAAACCAATATGATTATGGTTGCGACCAGCCGTTTTAAGACAGGCGTAATTTTGCTTTTAGTCGCCATATATTACAATCCATTATCCTGATTGAGCTTCGCTAAGCAGGAATGTCTTTACGGCCGCGGTTATCGCATATGCCGAAAGAATGATGATTAGCCCGATGACCGCGTTCGTCATTATCTTCTTGGCCTTTTCCGCCTCTGATTCATTGCCCCTGGCAGACATCCAGGTGAATCCGCCGTAAATCAGCAATCCCATGAACGCTACGCCCAATATGCCCAATAAGAGGCTGATGACCTTGCCGATCTTCGTCAGGAATACGTTCTGATTATTCGTCGTTTCCGTCTTGAACCCGGCTTCCTGCGCGGTCCTGTTAAGGCCGCTCGATTCCGAGAAACTGTATGCCGAGGCTGTACCGACAAGCCTTAAATCCGCGAATGCCGTATAAAGAATCAGAAAAGATATTATCAGGACCCGGCTAAAATTTTTTCCATCAAGCATATATTACATGCTGTCTACTGCGCGGTCAGCGCGTCTCCGATATATTTCGTCAGCGCATACGCAGACAGGACGATAACAAGCCCGATCACTGCGCCGTAGATTATCTCCTTTGCTTTAGTAACCTCCTGGTCGTTTCCGCGCGCGATCATCCAGGTAAACCCCCCGTAGATCATCAACAGGAAAAACAGGATGCCGATGAAAGATAACGCGATACCGGCTAGCTTGCCGATCTGGGCCGCAAATCCCTCGGGCGTCGCGGCGTTCTGCAGGGGAATCTGGCTGCCATACGCTGTATTCGCCGCCGTATTAAGCCCGCTGATCGGGTCCTGTGCAGAAACCGGAATAATGGTAACTCCAGCAAGAAAAAGAAAAACGATCGCGTACCGAATCGTTTTTTTTAATTTTTCAGCTATCGATCCTCTTATATTCATAAGCTGTGGCTGGCTTAGGTAAGCGCACTTCTGCCTGCTGCTTAAGGATCCGCTAAAACAGCTCCTTAAGCAGCAGGCCTACACGAGGTAGGCGCTGTCTGCGTTGGTCGTATGCTATTGGATTGATGTTCCAGTCTGTTGGGCGATGATGCCGATCACCCAGAGCGAGATGCCCCAAGCGGCGAGCACGATCAGGAGGCCGATGATACCCGACACGATCAGCTTGCGCGCTTCTGCAACCTTGTCGTCGCTGCCGCCGGATGTCATCCATTTGAATCCGCCGATCAGGATGATGATGACTGCCAGGAGTCCGAGGAATCCTAGGATCACCTGGATCACGCCGACGATGATGGATTTCGGATCGCGGTTGCCGAGACCGATGTTCTCAGCGTGCTGCTGCCCGATGTCGATCTGCGCCTGTGCGGGCAGTGTCAGGACGAAAGCCGGCGCGACTAGCATAAGGGCGATCGCAAAAGCGACTGCATGTTTGAAAAATTTTCTTGTCATATTTCACCTCCTCTCGTATATGCGCATGCATATGCTCCTTTGACAGGGAATTGCATAAGCGCAATTTGCGATTATGAATTAATAATCTGCTTTCTTAGATGATATTTACTGGATGCTGGTTCCGGTCTGCTGGGCAATGATGCCGATCACCCAGAGCGAGATGCCCCAAGCGGCGAGCACGATCAGGAGTCCGATGACCCCGGCGATAATCAGCTTGCGCGCGCCCTCGACTTTCGATTCATCACCCCCGGCTGTCATCCATTGGAAGCCGCCGATCAGGATGATAATGACTGCGAGGAGTCCGAGGAATCCTAGGATCACCTGGATCACGCCGACGATGATGGATTTCGGATCGCGGTTGCCGAGACCGATGTTCTCAGCGTGCTGGGCGCCGATGTCGATCTGCGCCTGCGCAGGCAGGCCGAGGAAAAGCATGGGAAGGGCAAGCACTAGAAGGCTCGCCAGCATGACCGCCCTTTTTCGCATTTGTATGCGCATAATTTGTTCGTTGCGTTTCCATGCCTTCGGCAAGGGAAACGCGATATTTTTAGAAAATTAAACGGATTTTGCCGGACTAACCGTTAAAACCTTCAACTTGCGATCCAGTCTGTTCGGCGATGATGCCGATCACCCAGAATGAGATGCCCCAAGCGGCGAGCACGATCAAGAGGCCGATGACGCCGGCAACGATCGTCTTGCGGGCGCTTTCGACCTCGCCTTCGTCTCCGCGGGATAGCATCCACTTGAAACCGCCATAAAGGATTATGATGATCGCTAAAAGACCGAGGAAGCCTAAGATCACCTGGATCACTCCGACGATGATGTCATGCGGCCCTCTATTACCAAGACCGATGTTTTCGGCATAGTTCGCTCCGATATTGATTACCGCGCTTGCCGGAGCAACTGGCAGGAGTGAAAGGGCCGTCCCCGCGACCATGAAAATGAACTTGAGCAGCTTCGATTGTTGGGTGGTCATAGTTTTAGAAAATTAATTGCGAGCACGAAATCAAAGTGATATAGAAATAAATTTTAATTATGAGTTAAAATTGTTTACAATAATAAATAGACATGAATTTATCAACAGCTTTATCATATTGTACCATATTTACACTATCGGAACAAATGCCCGTCAACAACATCAGTAACGGAGAAAGGGACCGTTCGCGCATCAATGCTTATCGGAAGATTTTTTGGGCGGTATTTTACGCATTCCTTTTGATATCTGCCGTAAAAAACTCTTATTCATATTTCGATGCGGATTTTGGATGGCATCTTCGGATAGGAGAAGAAATCATAAGAAACAAGGCCGTCCCGCATTTTAATACATACAATTTTCCGCAAGAAAATACCCGCTGGGTCGACCATGAATGGGCGGCCAACGCCCTTATATACCTTATCTATACCCAGCTGGGGTATGCCTGGGTTACGGTTTTCTTCGCGGTTCTGCTGACTGCCACATTTTATGTGATCCATAGATCGCTCTATGCATATGGCCTCGGTAGAAAAAACGACATCTTTATCGCTCCGCTGCTATTACTCGGATTCTACGCCTGGCGGGGTCATTGCGGCGTCCGGGTCCAGGAATTCTCGTTCATTTTCTCGGCACTCCTCGTACTTCTGCTCTTGCGTTTCGAAAAAACCCGGAATATGCTATGGCTTGCTCCTGTCCCGTTATTATTCCTTGCCTGGTCTAATTTCCATGGAGGCTTCCCGCTGGGATTCGCGATCATCGGAGCCTATGCAATTGCCCGCGCTGCCGGATATTGGCTGACCTTTTTAAAAAACGGACGTACAAATAAAATCGAGTTTGCTGCCATGATGAAGCCCCTTGCGCTACCATTGATACTGCTGATCTTTAGTGTTGCCGCATCCCTGGTTACTCCGTACGGAACGGAATTGTATTCATTCCTCGCATCATACCGTTCAACCTACTACCTCAAGCATATAGAAGAATGGCTTCCTTTTTATTATCTGCCGATCGAATATTACAAAATGCTATATATCGCCCTCTGCACGGCAACGGTCGCGATAATGGCTATCGAAGCAGGAGGCGTGCGCGGGCTGTCCCGCAAGCTTAAGAGCTTGCGCCCGGACGTATCTTCGGTCTGGCTGTTCGCCTGTTCCTTGCCGCTCCTGATCGTCTCGCTCGTTTCAAAAAGGAATTTTCCATATTTCTTTATCACGTCCTTGCCGCTGCTGGCTGGCCACGCCAAATCAGCTTTGGCTTCAGCAGAATTTTTTTTCCGTTTCACGAGCGGAGTCATCGTCTGGAGGAAGGGCTTCCTGGTCTGGATATTCTTTGTGCCGGCCATGTCGCTTGCTATCGCCGGGAAAGCTCTTTCCGTTGATTATTTGCAGGATCCTTTTTATGCCTACTGCGGATCATACCCCTGTTCCGGGGCACGCTTCCTGAAGGACCGGCCTGATTTGCAGAAGCTGAAAATTTTTAACCAGTATGATTGGGGAGGGTATCTCTTGTGGACGGTGCCGGAAATGAAGCTTTTCATCGACGGGCGCCTGCCCCAGGTCGAATACAAGGGCATTTCGATGCTGGAAGAGCATGATAAATTCTTCAAGGAAGGAAAAGCCGAGGAAAAACTCGCAGAACACGGGATCGAGCTTGCGCTTATCGCTACTAAACAGCTAAAACCTAATCTGAACTGGTTCGAGCGCGTCATGCTCCGAGCGAAGCCGGAAGATGAAGAAGGTGATGTCAACCATCTGCGCGAATACCTCGATGGCGCCGGAAAATGGAAAAAGTTATATCATGATGAACTCGCCAGCATATACATAAAGAAATAACGACCCCGACCGCTTCCACCCTGGCATTGCCTGATAAAATAATTGGAATATGGAACAACAAGAAAAAACAAACGACCAGAAAATTTCCATCGTCATACCCGCATTCAACGAGCAAGGTTCGATTAAGCGGCTTTATGACGAGATTGAGCAGGTCATGCGCGCGCTGGGCGCACCTTATGAGATCATTTTCGTAAACGACGGGAGTACAGACGGTACTGGCGAAGAATTGGCGCGCATTTACCAAAGCAGACCGGAAAATTCAAAGGTCGTGGAGCTGAGGCGTAATTTCGGGAAGGCCGCCGCGCTTGACGCCGGGTTTGGGCTGGCCACCGGCGGAATAATCATAACCATGGATGCAGACGGGCAGGACGACCCTGGCGAGATCGAACGCCTGATCGAAGAATTGCGGAGAGGATACGATCTGGTATCCGGCTGGAAAACGGGCCGTAAGGACGGGCCGGTTAAGAACTGGAGTTCGCGTTTTTTTAATCTTATTACGAGGCTCTTTTCCGGGGTCCGCCTGCACGACTTCAACTGCGGCTTCAAAGCCTACAACAGCGAGGCGGCGAAATCCTTGGAGCTTTACGGAGAACTGCACCGCTATATTCCAGTTATGCTGGCCGCACAAGGCTTTAAAATTTCGGAAATCAAAGTCAAGCACCGCGCACGGCTGTCCGGACGCTCGAAATACGGACCAGCCAGATTCTTCCACGGTCTTTTCGACTTGGCGACCGTGATGTTCCTTGTCCGCTACCGGGTCCGCCCCCTGCACTTATTCGGATACCTGGGCGTTGCTTGCTTTTCGCTCGGATTTATTTTTGGCGCCTACCTGTCGTTTGAACGCCTGGTTTTAGACCAAAAAATCGGCGACCGCCCGCTTCTTCTGCTGTCCGCGATGCTTTTGATCATGGGGGTCCAGATCGGCATCTTCGGACTGATCGCGGAATTGATAACGAATATGGCCGGGAAAAACGCGGGTAGCACAAGGATACGAAAGATCCTGAAATAAAGCTCGGTTTTCTTATGGAAAAAAAATCGCGTAATGAAAAAAAATATTTAAGCAAGAGCCCGTTGAAGCAATATTTCCTGTCGCGCTTTCTGGATGTTATCCGCGATGAAGTTGCCCCGCTCGCCCCGGAAAGCGTGCTTGATGCGGGTTGCGGCGAGGGTTATGTCCTTGAGATGCTTAAAAAGACCCTCCGCCCCGGAACGATCTTTTCGGGTTGCGATTCTTCAGGCAGAGCCGTAAAAATCGCTAAAGAACGGACGGGAGCAGACATATCGGAATGCAACATCAATCATTTGCCTTACGGCGACGCTAGCGCCGCACTCGTCTTGGCGCTCGAAGTGCTTGAACACCTGCCTGATCCTAATTCCGCGCTAGAGGAACTGAAGCGCGTTGCCGGAGATTACCTGATAGCCAGCGTGCCGCACGAACCTTTTTTCAGCCTGGGAAACTTGCTGGCAATGAATAATCCCGCTAATCTGGGCAAGGACCCGGAGCATCTGCAGTTTTGGAATAAAGCTTCATTCGCGGATCTCATATCGCGGCATTTCAGGGTCGTGTCGATCCGCCTGCCTTTCCCCTGGATAGTCATCAGAGCGAAAAAATATGCCCGGAATTAGCCGCATCAATAAAAAAGAAATGGTTGTTTTCTGGATCGGCCTCATGTCGATCGCTGTTTTCATGCATTCGAGCCATCTTTTGGATAGCGATGAAGGCATCGTCTTAAACGGCGCCTGGCAGCTATTGTCGGGTGGACGGATCTACCATGATTTCTATGAACTGGCCGCCCCTGGCAGCTTCTATCTGATCTATTTCTTCTGGAAACTGTTCGGAGCGAATTATCTGATCGCCAAAGCTGTTTCCCTTGCTTTCCTGGCAGGATCAGCTTACGGCATATTCCGCATCTCGGCGATTTTCACGTCTCGAGAAAAAGCACTGCTTGCTCCGGCCGTTTTCGTGCTTGCCTCGGCAAGCTGGCCGCTGGTCCAATTCAACCTTTTTTCCGAGCTCTTCATGATTTGGGCGGTATATTTTTTCCTGCGTTATATTTCGGATCCAAAACCTTCCGATCTCGTTTTGTGCGGCCTAGCGTCCGGGCTGACAGCGGTCTTTCTTCAGCACAAAGGCGCTTTGCTGGTAGCAATACTTACAGTCTTGCTCGCCCATGAGCTTCTGGACAGGAAAAGGGATCTCTTCGGCAAATTGCTGTTATTCTATGCGGCAGTTTTTTTCGGAGCACTCCCGCTCCTACCCCACTTAAAATCACTATTGATCGACAACCATGCTATATTTCCCCCTGGCAAATACCTCGAGATCAACCGCGCTTTCCCGGGCATATTTGCATCTTATGCCTTCCTTTCGATTTTATCCTTCCTGGCCCTCCGCATGAAAAAAATCAAGCAGCCGGAGTCCTACCTCTTTGTCTTGCAGTTTTGCTTCCTGATTTCAGCCCTGCAGCGCCCTGATTATTATCACTCGACCCTGATGTCTTTTCCGTTGATCGCCCTCCTGCCTCTCGTCCTGGCCGATGTTCGCGAACATGACAATCCAATGATCAAAAAATTAACTTACGTAGCATTCGCGGCCTGTGCTGTCACAATCTTGTCCAGGTCTGCATTGTACTTCTACAAATTCCCTCCGCTTGTCAGCCTGGAAAATTACCCGGCCTATCGTCAGGCTGAAAAAGCCTGTGCTTCAAGCGAATATATCTACGCCGGCCCATTCCAGCCGGGATGGTATTTTGAGCTCCGGAAAAAGAATCCCACGCCTCATTACGTTATAAAGACGAACTTTACTCCTTCCGTCGAATTTTTGCGCGCCAGGGACCTGCTGAAAGAAAAAAAGCCGGGCTGTATAATTACCAACGACGATATCGTAAAAAAATTCAGCTATAGCCCGGACAACCCCCTTGACGAATTCATCATGCAAGAATACGTTCTCGAATACGAAAGCGGAGGCTACAGGATCCTGCTTCCGCGCAATAAATAGATTTTTCAGCCTTAATATATGCGCATCGACATCTGCATCCCGGTATTCAACGAGGAAAAGATAATCGAAAAGAACATTCAGCAGCTTAAAAGCTATCTCGAAGACGGCGGCTTTGATTTCCAGTGGCGCATCGTACTCGCGAACAACGGGTCAACCGACGGCACTGGCGCTATCTGCGAACGCTTATCCGGCGGTCGGATACATACGACAGAGCTTGCACGGCCCGGCAAAGGCGGGGCGATCAAACATTGCGCGCGCTCGAGCGATGCCGACATCTTCGTATATATGGATGTCGATCTGGCAGTCTCGATCGAGAATCTTCCGGACTTGATCAGCCTCGTAGCGGATGGAAGGCACGATATTGCGATCGGTTCGCGCCTCTTACCCGCCTCGCGGACCGAACGATCCTGGTTCAGGACCCTGACTTCGAAAGGCTACAATCTGACGAACCGCTTGATGCTCGGCGTGCCGTTCAGCGACTTGCAATGCGGATTTAAAGCTATCAAACTCGAGGCTTTCCGCCTGCTGGAGCCTTTCCTTGAGAATGATGAATGGTTCTTCGA
>CAYTAV010000024.1:0-15637 GCA_964435875.1 uncultured Gammaproteobacteria bacterium | reverse complement strand
TTCTTACTTTTAACTTCTTACTTTTAACTTCTTACTTACCTCCTCCGCTTCCCCGTTCAGATATTTCCCCTGCGGCCAAAGCGAGAGTCCGTCGCCTTCTGTACGGGGGATGAGATGGAAATGCAGATGCTCGATGATCTGGCCGGCGACCGGATCATTGTTCACAGTCGCGTTGTAACCCTGGCAGCCCAGATTCGCTTTCAGAGATTGCCCGACCTTCTTCACCGCTTTTATAACCTGGCAGAGCTCGTCTTCCGGGATCGCTTCGATGTTCGCGTAATGCTTTTTAGGTACGACCAGGGAATGCCCGTAATTTACCGGAGCGATGTCGAGAAAAGCGAGCACATGATCGTCCTCGTAAATCTTATAGCTCGGAATCTCTCCCGTGATTATTTTGCAGAAAATGCAATCCATATAAACAGTATTATGTATAAAATATTTTGGGTTTAAGCATTAGCCATCATACATGATGCTAGCCCCTCTATGCTATCTTGTATGGTGAGTCCGGATCGTTTTCCCAGCGGATCTCGTCGACCGCCTCCTTTTTGCCTTCCCCTCGATAAAGCTTGTCCGGCAGATTGAAGCTATGCGCCGGGCAGTCGCTCACGCATTTATAGCCATGGACGACGCCGGGTGGCACGAGGATGGTTACTGGATTATCCTCGCCTGCTTCGAACATCATGTATTCGCCGTTCGTCCGGCTGCCTCTCCGGCGGTCCCAGAGATGGACCTCGAAGCGTCCGGGACCCGGAAAGACGAACAGGTCGCTCTGGAATTCATGCTCGTGCGGACCGCGGATCACGCCCGGTTTTGTCACGCTGGCATACAGCATCACCGGCCGGTAATCCGATTCATCGTTCCTGAAAAATTCGCAGACCCAGCCGCGTTCATCGGCATATTTGTTCAATTGATTTATAATTATGCCTTCAATCATAAAATGCAAAATTATTATATTATTTTTTCCTTTTTGCTCGTAACTTATATTCTACTGTCCCAGCTCCTTGAACTGCGGCATGCCGGTCGATGGATTGGTCGGAACATATATCGTCCCCTGCCGGTCCTTGAGCTGGTTGATATACTGGTAATAAAGATAGTTCGTGGTCAGTGATTCATTGATGATCTTTTGCGAATCGCGCTGGCCGGCGGCTTCGATCCGCTTCCTTTCAGCTTCTTTCTTCTCTTTCTGCAGTATGAAATCGTATTTCTGCTGTTCCTGGTCGGCGGCCAGCTTTTCCTGGATCGCCTGCGCGAGATTCGCCGGCAGCGTTACGTCGCGCAGAAGCACGTCCTCGACCTTGATCCCCCGCGTCTCGAGCTTGACTGTCAGCTTGTCCTGGATGCGCTTGACGACCTCGTCGCGCTTCTCGGAATAGATGTCCTTCGCATCATAGAAAGCGATCACCTCGCGGATGATGCTCCTGATCTCCGGCCTGATGACCTTCTCCTCGAAGTTCAGCCCGACATCCCTGTAAAGTTCCGAGGCCTTGTCCGATTCAAGATGGAAGAGGACGGTGATATCGAGGGTCACGCTCAATCCCTCGCGAGTGAGCGCGGGAATGGCGTCGTCGCCCTGTACGCGGCCCTCGTTCGCGACCTTGCTCATCGTATATTCCTCCGTCCGGATGCTCATGGACGTCACGCGCGCGAAAGGATTCTTGAGATGGATGCCGGACTGCAACTCGGCATCGCGTACTTTGCCGAATAGCGAATAGACGCCGACCTCGCCTGCACCGATGATGACGATTGTCGTAAAGGCCAGCAGCACGAGGAATAGAGCGCCGATAATGAGCGAAAAAGACCTTGTCAGGCCAGGAAATTTAGTACTCATAAATATAGTATGAAAATTGAAAGGTTTTTTCCCTGCGGTCGTAAACCTGCCGTCCTCGCTTTCCACTCCCTCGATGATTTTGTCATCTGGTTTATGTTGGCTCTTAGCGAGCAGTATCAAGAATATCGCAATTAGAATGAGCGTTGCTAAAACCCCGTATTTCGGACCTAATATCACCCAGGCAAGAAAAATCAGAAATGCAAGCTGTTTTAGATGTTCTTTCATGGCTGGATCTGAAGTGTCTAAGGCGTATGTTTTCCGCTAAAACATACTAAAAGAGTAGCATTTAACAGCCATAAAATCAATAAGTAATTCAGGTTGAAATGGGCCAAAATCGAGCCCTCCCAGGCCGCTTCCAGGAGGAAGCTGGATGCCAGGACAAAGGTCAGCGGAAAGAATAAGCCATCAGAAACCAGTTTAACAGCATCACGCATAAGGAACTTTGCTTTACAATTTAATAATAATATGTTAAATAATTAATCGAAATCCGACCCCTCAACCTTATCCGACGGAGGCGCAGATGAAAATAGCGGTCGAATACTACCGGCCACGCAACACCGACATCCTCGTGGTCGATTCTGAAAATACGGCTGAATTCAATATCGAGCTTTCGTTCAAAGGAGAGTCCCGGCTCTGCCGGATCAGCTTCGACCCCCGGAGGAAGACGCTCAAATCATACGTTAAGTCTGATATTCCGTACCCAGGAAAAAACGGCAATTCGCCTCGCGGCTGGTATGGAGGGGTTCTGTCCTGCGGACGCGCAGCGCCGATCTATCATTTCGGCCGCTTCCTTGACGAATGGAGGACCATTATCAGTCTAAACGGCGAATTGTTCTTTTTCACGATCTCATTCTCGGGCGGCCTTTCCGGAAAGCAGAAGATCAAGTCCTGTACAAGGCAGGAGATCGAAAAATTCATCCGTTCACTGGATCAAAGCCCCTTCAGCCCGCGGTAAGTACTGCGGGCTTTTTCTTTGAGGTACGCTGGCAGATCCTGGCCGGCGCATTCGATCCAAATCTCCTTGATCACGATCGCGCTGTCAGGACCCAGCCCGGGTGCTGAAAGCATGATGTTATACCTCTTATTTTCGCGATAGGCAGTCCTAAGATCGAGAGTGAGCTCGGCTTTTCGATATGCGCCTTGGGTCGATGGAGGAACATAATCTGCGAAGACGTATTTTATACCAGAGCCCGGCTCCAGGATCTCGCTGGACACCGGAGCGATCATCGGATTGAAAAACGCCTCTTTCGAGAACGAGAACGTACCCTTGCCGGCGATCTTCAGGCTTGGCTTCTCAATCAAGACTTCGGCTAAGCTGTTGCCGGCGGCCGGGACTATCTGTTGCTCATAAGTTTCGGCGAGCTCGAATCCCTCGCCATTTATCATAACCTCGCCGAGCGCCGCCGGATCGGTCGTCGTCAGGCGCAGTGCATCGGCGTCGGTAAAGATCTTCACCTGCTGCTTGTTCTTGCCTGCATCGAAAAGCCAGAGAGCGTTTTCGAACGCGACTTTCGATTGCCGGCCGTAAAGCTCGCTGGTGACGATATCGTCGCCCGCCGCGACCTCGATCTTGTACGGACCTTCCGGCAAGCCGCCGACCGCGAGCTCCAAGGGATCAAGCGCGTTTTGCTGGGCGTTGTCGCTGTCGACTCCGTCTCCAGCCAGGATCTCTTCCGTGATCATTTGCCCGTAATAATATACTCTTACTCCGATGCTGTCCGGATTTCGATCAAGATTCAAGTCTTTGAAGCTGAAACGGAAATCCAATTTCTCGTCCTTGATATAAGTATAGAATGCGTAAGCACCGCGCAGCGGGACGGGCAAACGGAAGCTCTCCCCGTCCGATCGATAATTATTGATAGCGAAGCGCAGGAAATCGGGACGGTAGTTATACGCCGCGACCTCGCTAGCGGGCGGCGGATTACCGAGCAAATCAGCCAGACTCTTGTAGGTCGCCTGCTTATCAAACAGGACCAGACGGCCATCACGCGCTGATTTCCAGTCCAATGCGAGCCTTTCAAGGACGTCGTTCTCGACCGGCTCAAGATCATACCTCCAAAGCCGCTTATCGGCGAGGATGCCGGCTTCGAAGACCGGCGCCTGATTTACGTCTCCTTCCCTTTGATAGGTTATCGTCATGGTCGCGCGGTCGAACGAACGGGGAGTATAGAATGAGAAATAGACCGGATCGCCGATTAGTTTCGGCAGGCAGTACTTTTTTCCGCAATATTCATAATCGACTCGCTCGTGCGGAGTGAGCCGGCCGAAACGGTAATTGCGTCCGGCAAAATCTTCTTTGTATTTGACTTTGCCGGCTGGAATGATCGAAGAATCAAAGATAAGCAAAAAGTAGAACGCAACTCCCGCCCAGGCAACTATTCTGATTAATCTCATATCACGCATATACTAGGATTTTAGCATACTACCAAGACAATAAAAAAGCCGCGTTATTACTTGCGCGGCTGTCTTAATTGGCAGGCGGATCAAGGCTCATTCCGGCGTCGATAGTAATAACTTGCCCGGTTATCATCGATGCGAAATCGGAACAGAGGAATGCGACAAGGTTTCCGATATCTTTAGGCTGGCAAGCCCTTTTTAAGGGCAGCCTTGATGATAATAAGGCGATAGCTTCTTCTGAAGCCAGCTTGCGCTCTCCCGGCGTATCTGTGAATCCTGGAGCTACGGCATTCACCCGGATGCTGTACGCAGCGAACTCGAGGGCTAGGACTTTGACCGCTTGGTTGATACCCGCCTTGCTGATGTCATATGCCAGGCTATCCTTGCGAGGAAGCGTCCCATAGACGCTGGAGATAAAAACAATACTGCCCCTGGCACCATACTTTATCATGTCTTGAGCGGCAATGCGAGCCATGTCGATATGGCTGACAAGCGTGGCGTTCAGGACGCGTCTGATATCAGCAATGCTTGTCTCGAGGGCGGACTTCCGTATTGTCAGATAAGGATTACATACGATAATGTCGAGGGCTTTACCGCGCTTTTGCAGGTTAAAAGCGGATTTTGCAGATGAAAGTAATTTTCTGCGCGACCGTGCCTGAAAGAAATCGGAGAAAACCGGAAATATCGGTTCTGCATCGTTATTTAGTCTTTCTACCTTCCGGCATAAATTTCTCCGATCGCTCCATACGACGTTGGCGCCGCACTTTAGGAGGCACCTGACGCAGCCCCAACCGATTCCCTCTGCCCCGCCGGTTACCAGCGCGGTCTTGCCATCAAGATCGATCCTCATCGCCTTCCCTCCATCCGTTTTATCAATGTTCGGAACTGATCCAATGCCATGCATTAAAATCGCTAAATGTTATCAGGGTATTCATCCGCTGTCAAATACCGACTTGAACAGCGAGAGATATCCGTCTGCGGCCTTGTCCCAGCTGAAATTACCGGCATGTTCGCGGCCTTTAGCGATATATCGTTCCCGCAAGCTGTTGTCTGCGAGCATATTTTTGATCGCGAACGCGATTTCTTCGTCGTCATAGGGATTGACCAGCAGGGCGGCGGCGCCGGCCGACTCCGGCAGGCTGGATACTGCGCTGGCTATTACAGGCGTCCCGCAGGCCATTGCTTCGAGCGGCGGGAAGCCGAATCCCTCGAAAAACGACGGATAGACGAACAGGTTCGCCAGCCGATAGAGCGCTGGCTTATCGTCTTTCTCGACATAACCTTTGAAAAAGATATCTTCGCGGAATTCAGATTCCTGCCAGGCCTGGTAGGTCGGTTTCGTGCTCCAGCCGTCGCCGCCCGCGATCACAAGCTTGATATCTCCGCTATCCGCCTCCGCCCTGAAGATAGAAAAGGCCCGGATCAACCCGGCGATGTTTTTCCGCGGCTCGATCGTCCCTAGAAAAAGGATGAATTTGCCGGGCAGGCTGTATCTGGCTTTGACCCTAGCAAGCTCTTCCGGCCCGGGCGATAGTTCGAATTCCTTTCCGAGGCCGGGATATATAACGGCGGTCCTCTCTTCATCGATGCCGCACAACTCGATCACGTCGCGCCTCGTATTCTCGCTGACGGCCGCTATGCGGGATGCTCGACGCGCCAGCTTCCTGATATTGACAAGAGAGTGCCATATATTCTTGCGCGGCGAGAAGAACCCGGGCGATCTTAGGAAGGAAAGATCGTGGATAGTGAGTACGAGCTTCGCTTCCGGCGATAGCCCGATAAAATTGTAATGCGGCATGTAAAAGATATCCGACTGCGTGACGCGGTCGATGCGGGGACGGCCGAAAGGCAGGAACAAGGAGTAATTTAGCAGCTTGTTCGGGATTCTCCGCCAGATAATGCGCACATTCGGACTAGCAAAAACGGGCATCCGCGCGCTGATGTCCGTTCGTGAATTATAGTAAAGGCAGTAGCTGTTCATGCGGTCCGCTTCGAGCATCCGCTCGAGCAGGTTGCATGCGAATTCGGAAACCCCGCTATAGCGCGCATCCATCAGGACCCTGATGTCGACCCCGATCCTCATAACAGGCTCTTTTCCCTTGCGAAGCGCGCATACGCTTCTTCGACGAATGCCAGGATCTCGCCCTTGAAGCGCTCTTCGGAAAAGCCCAAAGCATAGCTCCTGACAACCTTAGGGTTGAACTTCAAGTCCTTGATTTTCTCAAGGGCCATCCTGAGCGACGGAACTGTCTGGTAATCGAATTTGACGCCGTTCAGCCCGTCCTTGACCAGCTCCGCCGCACCGCCGCGGTTAAAGGCGACTACGGGCCGTCCGGCCGCCATCGTCTCGATCGTCGTTATGCCGAAATCCTCCTCTTGCGGATTGATGAACGCCGTGCACTTCGCATAAAGCTCGTATTTGCGCTGATCGTCGACGCGCCCTAGGAATTCGATGTTGGCGGCTCCAGCCGCCAGCTTTTTCAGGCGCGGCAGGTCGACGCCGTCGCCGAAGACCAACAGCTTGTCATCCAGGCCCCTGAACGCTTCGATGACGAGATCGATGCGCTTGTACGGCACGATCCTTCCGCCAATCAGGAAATAGCTGCCGGATTCTTCCGAAATATAATAGTTTTTCGTATCGACCGGCGGATATATGACTGTCGATTCGCGGCGGTAGAATTTCTTGATCCGCCGCTGGACGCATTTTGAATTCGCGATAAAGAGGTCTACCCTGTCCGCCGCCGCCTTGTCCCAGATTCGCACATAATTCAAGATCAAGGATGCGATTTTTTTAAGGAAGCGGTTGTACTTCAGTTCTTTAATGTATTGGTGCGTATAATCCCAGATATACCGCGTCGGGGAATGGCAATAGGAGATATGCAGCGTATCCGTGCCGGTGATCACGCCCTTGGCGAAAGCGCTGGCGCTCGAAATGACAACGTCGAATTCCCGCAGATCGAAGAATTCGACGGCCATCGGCATGAACGGCATGTACCATTGGTAGAACCTCGTTCCGCCCGGAAGCCTCTGGATGACTGACGTCTGCACGTTCCTGTTCGAGAAATATCGGTCCACCTGCTTGTCATGATAAAGCAAGGTGTAGATCGGGGCGTTCGGAAAAAGGTCGGCAAGGGCTTTGAACGCCCGTTCCGCTCCTCCATCCTGTGCGAGATGCTCATGAATCAAGGCAACTTTCATATTACGATCCTTTTTAATAAAGCTTCCCGCGCCGCTAAAAGTCGACGCTGAGCGCATTATTCAGCATGCCGCGACTTGATCAGCGCGAACGGGGTCCTGAAAAGGATGGAAATATCCATTCCTAGGGTCCAGTTCTCGATATAAAACGTATCCAGCTTGACCTCTTCTTCGAAGGTCAGGTCGCTGCGGCCGGAAACTTGCGCCAGTCCGGTAATCCCCGGCTTGATGGTCAATACTTTCTTATGATGATGCTCGTATTTCGCGACTTCTTCGGGAAGGTGGGGCCGCGGCCCGACCAGGCTGACATCGCCGCGCAGGACGAGAAAAAGCTCTGGAAGCTCGTCGATGGAATAGCGCCGGATGAAACGCCCGACCCGCGTGATGCGCGGATCGTCCTGGATCTTGACCATCGGTCCGTCTTTTCTCAGATTGCGGTCAGAGAGCTCGTTATAGCGCATGCTGTCGGCGTTCGGGATCATCGATCTGAATTTGAAATACCTGATCAGCTTTCCGCCTTGACCGACCCGGTATAGCGGAGTTCCGTCATCGCGACGCGAAAAGAACACGGGTCCTTGCGAGTCCAGCTTGATAACCAGGGCAACGACCAGCAACACCGGCGACAGGAGCAGGATCAGGATAAAGGAAACGACGATATCGAAAATCCGCTTGATAATCCGTCCCCATCCGTCAAGAGGAGTCTTCTTGATCTCGACGACCGGTATGCCGGCGATTTCCGACACTTCCGACTTCAACACTTTCGTGCCGAGCAGGTCAGCCGCATATTTGAAAGTCAGATGATGGTCGTCGGCGAAATCATACATCCTGATCACATCCGTCTTCGGCAGGTTGGGATCCGATTGGATAAGTTCATCGATCGGGGTATGGGAAATGAAATCGGCGAGTTCCTGCGACGCTTCGATGCTGAAATCCTTCAATCTCCTCGCGATATCGTACCCGGGCACCTGCTTCGAAGAAAATGCGTGGACGAGGATGTCTGTGGTCTTACTGTTGCCCACCATCACAACCCGATGCACGCCTACGCCCTTCGTAAGAAGGTATTTCTGCAAACCCCTGACCAGGCCGCGCGCGATAATCAGATAGATGATCGACAGCAGATAGCCAGCCAGAACGATAAAGCGCGAATCGAAAAGCTCGCGCCGCATGAAGATCAGAATGACTACTAGGACGAAGCCGGTAGAACATGCGAGGAATACGCGGTTGGACTCGTTGATAAAGCGCCTGTAGCCTTTGATGCGGTACAGGCCGGCCAGTACGAATATCGGCATCCAAAGCGCCGCAACCGCTAATACGATCTGGAGATAATACGCAAGCTCCAGATCGAAGATCACCGGGCGGATATCGGTCGTGAATTTGGCGAAGCGGATATAATATGCGGAGACACCTGCCGCGACAACCGCCAGGAAATCAAGCGGCACGAGCAGGAAGGTCAGGAAAAGTTCGGATCTTTTCATAAATTTAATTTTTCTCTACTAAACGGGCATTCCATAGCCCCGGATGGCCTGTTTATTGACAATCGGCATATGCATAAGCCGGATTCTGTATCCAGGGTCGATCCCTGGGCGCGGCAATTTATCTCGTCCCGCAGTTGCCTGCGGGATCTTGCGGACTACTTTTTTTCCATCCCGCACTAGCGGGAGGGAATTTGTCCTTGCTCCAGGCAGGGTTTGCCGCAGCTGCATGTCGCCATGCACCGAGAACCGTAACCGGTCAAGGTATCGGTTCACTTTTCACCTTTCGCCGGCCCGAGTGATCGGGACGGCTAGTATCGTCTCTGTGGCCCCGCAAATGCATTATGCATAGGCGGGATCCCGAGTACTCGGGACACTTTCCCTGAAGAGGCGTCGCCGCCGCTCCGGTGGGCGTTACCCACTACCTGCTTCCCCGCTAAGGCAAGCCCAGGCGGGGGGAGTCCGGACTTTCCTCCCTGCCCTGGCTGTTTAAAAGCCAGGCAAGGTAGCCGCCACATACCCCGATTGTCAACAAAAGGCCATTATTTCAACAAAAGGCCAATCCTGGTTGGCCTCGCTTTTGCTTAACTTTACAATATTTTTATCTAAATGTCAAACCTATTCGATACAGCAATCGATCGCCTTGCGGACCAATTCGCCGAGCTTGCCCATAAACCCCCCTCTTCCCTTGTCATGCGTGTTCAAGGCATTCTCGTCGATCTTCTTGACATCATCGGTTGCGACGATCTTCATATTGATGCCCCAGAACAAGGAATACAGATCATAGGCTTTCTGGAATAGCTCTTGCGCTTCATCGCGGTTGCCGAGCTTATGCTGTTTCGTGCCGACCTCCATCAGTCGCATCGAAGCGGCTAAGAGATGCTTGGAGATGCACCAGACCTCTCCTTCATAATCCTTGATGATCTTCCGTAAAAGCTCTCCGCGCATCTGCCGCACTTCCTGCAAGAGATCATAATACTCGGGCTTGCCGGTCTTCGCTCCCGTAAAGAAGAAATGCTCTTCGATCGAAACCAGGTTCATGATAGCGATCGATAAATCCTGGTCGGAAGACAGGTCCATCTTGTCCTGCTTCTTCATATTGTCGACCTTTTCGATCAGTTCGTTTACGTTTTTGATCAGGTTTGGTTCGCTCTGCATATCAGCATGTAAAAAAATAAAAAATGGCGGAAAGGACGGCGAGCGGCAGTATCGCTAGCGCTACTTTCTGGAAGGGAAAATAAGATCTGCCGGCGTTCTTTTTTTTCGCATAAGCATGCAGATTGCCGCCCAAAAGGAGACCTACTAGTCCGCTTGCGATCCCAAGCACGAGCTTGTCAACTCCCCAAAGCCTGTTATACGGATGTCCGGCGATACCATAGAAATAGAGCGGAGCAACCACGATCGCAAGATAGCCGAGAAAGACGATCGTGCGCTGGTAACGGAAAGCGTAATTCTTAGCGCGCATCCAGGCGAGAGTCCATAGCGAAAGCGATGAGATCATGCCGCCGATCCAGACCCCGGCGATAGTGTCGTCGACGCCGAGCCAGCGCGAAAGCCCGACGCAGGCGCCGACAGCGACCGTGCATACCGGACAGACCGCCTGCGCTTGCTTGGCGGCTAAAAGCAGGAACCAGGCGGCCGCTAAGGCCAAGTATTTATTGCTTCTGGACATCGGTTTGCTTATTGAAATAATCGATTATATCCTGGTCTCCTGACAGGCAGCTGCCGTTATTCCAAAGCATCGGCACTCCCATCTCTGCTTCGCTGATTCCGCAAGCGCTGGCTTTCGCGAAAAACAAGGCGTTCGCATCCGGGCTGGAGCTGACTTCGACCGATTCGAATTCGATTTTTTCGGCAGTTTTGTTCTGTGCAAAATAATCCTCGACATTCTTGCAGTGAGGACAGGTGTCGCTATAGAAGAAGATCAGGCTGGCATCCGGATTGAACGCGGGAGGCGATTGGCTAGTACTGCCGTCGTTCTGGATCCCGCAGCCAGCCAGCAGGAAAAAAAATGCAATGAACAATAGGTACATCGGGATATTTTTCATCTATTTCGATTAATTATAAAAGTTTGTAGAAATATTCTGCTGTGCGGGATCTGAATGGCAAAATACACTTTTTCCCTGCTCTCAATCTTTGCTATGTGGACTTACCGGGAATCGAACCCGGACCTCCGCAATGCGAATGCGGCGTAATACCGTTTTACTATAAGCCCGGAAGCCTAATCAGTATTATTTCTATCCAGCTTCAGGCCGGGAAGGGCGTGGCACCTGCCCTGGAAAGGAAACCGGCGGCGCTTCTTTAGCCGCATACTACATTTTACATATTACATATGGTCCTGGCAATAGCCCGCTATCCTGTCCATCGCGCGGATGATATCCTGCTCACTGCGGCCGAAGTTCAGCCTTACATGCCCTTCGCCGCTCGGTCCGAAAGCGACGCCGGGCACAACCGCGACATTGGCTTTCTCGATCAGATCGATCGCGAAGCGCCAGGAATCCTGCATCCCGCGGATGATCTTGGGGAATATGTAATAGGCTCCTTGCGGCTCGACCCAGCTGAAATAATCCGTAAGATGCTTGAATCTCGAAACGATCAGGTCGCGCCTCTGCCTGTAGATCTGCCTATGGGATGACAGCTCTTTCTCGCCCATTTCGAGCGCGCCCATGGCAGCGAACTGCGATATCACCGGGGCGCAGGTTACGAGACTGTCATGCACTTTGAGGATCTCCCGTACGGCCTTCTCCGGACCGTGGAGATACCCGACGCGCCAGCCGGTCATTGCATAGGCCTTCGAGAAGCTGAATACCCTGATGATGAAATCCCGGTATTCGGATAATTCAGCAAGCGAAAAAAGCCCGTCGGCGCCATCCAAGAGCGGGAAATCCTTGTATACTTCGTCCGCGATCAGATATAAGCCTTCGGCCCGCGCCAGTTCTGCGAGCTCCACGAGCGATTCTCTGGAGATGATCGTGCCGGTCGGATTATTAGGATTGCAGTACAATATCGCCCGCGTCTTCTTCGTGACTGCTTCTGCAAATCTGCCGATATCGAACGCCCATCCGCGATCCTCATCGAGGGGCACCATCACAGGATTGCAGCCGGCGAGGATAATCAGTTCTCTGTACGAGGTATACGTTGGTTCGGGTATGATTATTTCATCTCCGGGCGAAGTGATCGCCAGGACTGCGGCGGTCAGGCCTTCGATCGAGCCGGCGGTAACGATTATCTCGTTCTGGTAATCATAAAACATATTCTGGCGGGCGAGCGAAATCTCGATCAGCTCGCGCAGTTCCGGCAAGCCCGGCGAAAGCGAATATTTCGCGACTTGTCCGCCGGATAGCGCGTTGGCCGCCCTGCCCTTGATGCATTGCGGTGTATCGAAGCTGGGAATCCCCTGGGCAAGCGAAATGACGTCCGGATATTCGGACGCTTTCTGCTCGATCTGCTTTATTACCGAGAGGCGGATGTCTTTTGTCCTGGGGAACATATGGTTATCAATCGATACTGCAAGTTATGATTGCGTACTGCAAAGGGCCGACCCGATCGATAGATGCGGTAAGCGGAACCTGCTCTGGCCGGCCTGCGGATTATTTCAATGCCCCGGCAATCAGCTTGTCGAGGAAATCCTTGAATTCCATCCCGGCCGCTTTCGCCGCCTTGGGGGCGAGGCTGGTCGCGGTCATGCCTGGAATAGTATTGATCTCAAGAAAATAGAGCTTGTTATCGGATTCCCGCAGGATGAAGTCCGCCCGGGCGAGGTCCTGGCAGCCGATGGCTGTAAAAGCTTTGAGCGCCTGGCGCTGGGCTTTCTTCGCGATTGCCGGGTCGATCTGCGCCGGGCAGATCTCGTCGCTGCCTCCCTCGGAGTACTTCGCAGCATAATCGAACCAGTGCGAGGTTTTCGGGATGATCTCGATCACTGGCAAGGGCTTCGGCTTTTTCCTGCCGAATACCGCGACTGTAAGCTCCCTGCCCTTGAGATATTCTTCGACGAGCACCTCGTCGCCGTATTTAAATGCACGTTCTATCCCGTTTTTCAGTTCGTCTTCCGTGTTCGCGATCGCACAGCCGACTGATGATCCGAGCGAAGACGGCTTGATCACGCACGGAAGCTTGAGCTTCGCCGCTATCTTCGCGGGGTCGAATTTCTTACCGCGGACCAGCACCAGCTCCTTGGCCGTCTTAAGGCCCGCGCTTTTCGCAACCAGCTTGGCCTTATGCTTGTTCATGCCGATTGCGCTCGCGAGAACGCCCGAGAATAGATACGGGACGTCGAGCATGTCGAGCATGCCTTGCAGGCGCCCATCCTCGATATAGGGCCCGTGGCCGATCGGCATGACGATATCGATCCGTACGCCGGCATCGCCTTCGATATAATTGGTCAGGTTCCGGTCCGAATCCGCGATCGTTACGAGATGCGAAGGCTGTTCATGGGGGACGCCGCCCTGTTCGGACGCGCTGGGCAGGTTAAGCTTGAGATACTCGCCTCCCTTCGCTCCGATCAGCCAATGGCCCTTTTTGGTAATCGCGACAGGAATGATATTGTAGCGTTCGGCATCGAGAGCATCGATCACCTGCTGGGCAGAACGCAAGGAAACCTCGTGTTCGCCTGACCGGCCTCCGAAAATGACCGCTAGGTTGATTTTTGGCATAGTATTCGTCCGCTTAATAATTAATCTGATCTGCTCCGTTATTGCCGCCATCCCCGGTCCGGCAGACGGGGCTATTTCTTGTAGACTACGATGATATTGCCTGAAAAGCAGGCTTCCCAATTATAATCCGGGATGAAATGATGCTCCTGGGACTTATTGTAGAATCCGGAAGGATTATGGATATAGAATCCTGAGATCTGCTTATTCTCCATCCGGAATCCGGTTACCAGCACGAGATGCCCGGAGCGGGAGCGGGGCTCCGGGGAATCGTCGCGGATCGCCGGGCTGACGGAGGCGATCACAAAATGGCTCTTTTTTAGCAGGTACGCGATATAATACGGACCGGCGTTCGAGACGCTGAATGATTTAAGGCCGAAAGTCCCGGCGAACAGCGTAAACGGCTTATGGAACATGCCGTCTAAGTTCCGGCGGACATCCGGCTTCCTGTTCCTCCGATAGACCTTGTGCTTTTCTGCATCCTTGGCCAGCGGAACGAGATGATGCTCGCCGTCCGGGAAAAGCGCGCCGAGTATCATCTTGAGACAGGCCATGCCGCAGATCTGCCAGCTGTACATCTCGTATTCGTCTAGCGTCTCCGCGCCGCTCGATTTCCAGCGCGGATCGTCTCTCGCGCTCATTTTTTCGGTCACTATGCCTTCGACGAGCTCGGCTGACGCGAACTGGGAGCAATACGGCACGTCAGGCGCGACGTAATAGGCTCCGTCGATGAACTTTGATAGGTATTTCCTAGAAGAATACTCGGCCATCAAGCCCTTGAGGGAGTGGGTGCTTTTCAGCGCGCTTTTTATGAAGCCGTAAGCTTGCATATTTTTTATCTTAGAGTAATCATATCGATCTCGGGCGGCGACAGGAACCGCAGCGGCAGGCCGACCATCCCGATCCCTGGCGACACGAAGACCCGCATGCCGCGGGCATCGTACCATCCGCGGTCGAATCCGAACCGGCTCGGGATCGCCAGCCGGTAGATGCCGGGGATCCTGACCTGCCCGCCATGGGTATGTCCGGATATCACGAGATCGGGCGTCGTTGTTGAAAAATAATAGACTGAATCAGGATTATGGGCCAGAGCGATCGCCAGCTCGTCAGAACTGACCTTTTCCAGGAGCTCGAATTCGGGACTGCCTCCGTAAATATCGGAAAATCCGACGAGCCTTATCTTCCGGCCCTTGATCTCGAGCACAAGCGATTCGTTATCGATTACCGCGATCCCGCAACCTGACAAGGCGGCCTTGACCTCGGCCGATACGTTCTTCCCGGGTTTGCCTTCGTCGTGATTGCCGGTGACGGCATACGCAGGCGCCTTGATCGCCCCGAGCGCTGCCAGGCCGCTCGTGATCCTGCTCCGATCCATGCTATAGACGAAATCTCCGGGGATCAAGATGAGGTCAGGCCGGGCGGCGTTTACTTTTTCGACGAGCTCTGCGAGGCTATCCGGATCCTTGAAGGCGCCGACATGCAGGTCGGAGAACACCGCGATGCGGAGCTCTGATGCTCGGCCGCTTTCGCCCGTATCGACATAATACTGCCGGATGGCGATCGTGCCGGGCTCGACGAGCCGGGCATACCCTAGCGGTAGCAAAGCGGCCAGGAGGATGATGCAGGCGGCCAGATCCTTCCTCCAGGCGAAATAAACCAGCGCTGAAAGTAGCATTGCCAGCGTTGCCAGGATGCCATAATTAATGGCCATGATCAGAGCCATAGGCGGCGATTAACGAATTCTAGGGACCGTCTTACGCGACGGATCATCTGCCGATATACTGCTTCCCTCCAGGCATGTACCTGCGCAGAACCTCTGGTATGCGTATCGAACCGTCCTGTTCCTGATGATTCTCAAGGAGCGCAATCAGCGTCCGCGCGCTGGCTAGCGCGGTATTGTTAAGCATGAAAACATATTTCTTGCTGCCATCGCTGTCTTTATACTTGACGTTTAAGCGCCGGGCCTGCCAGTCCAGGAAGTTTGAAGCGGATCCGGTCTCCCCGTATCCGCCGCGCGATGGGATCCAGGCTTCGAGATCGAACATCCTGTACTTGCCGGCGCTCATATCGCCCGTACAGATCGCCAGCTGGCG
>CAYTAV010000023.1:11543-17323 GCA_964435875.1 uncultured Gammaproteobacteria bacterium | reverse complement strand
TGATCCAGTTGAGGCCCGGCTCCTTCACGCCGACGACCCTGCCCAACCGGAAAACCACTCCCCGCTCATACTGCTGGACGATCCGCAGGCCCGGCAGGACGATGAAGAGCACGATGAACCCCAGGACATACCAAAAGATTCCTCCCATAGTTTTATGTTAATTATAAATTATTAACAATACAACCCGATGACGCAATAATAGCTTGTTTTCATTACATTAGTATTAAGAAAAAACCGCAAATGGAAGTCTGCGGTTATGCAAGGGCTTTGGTGAAAATATATATAGAAGGACTGATCCTAACGCAAATGAGCAGCTTCGTAGTGCCTGGGAGCGATAAGGCCGGTTTCCCGAACGGCTATCCGCGCGACTTTGAAAATGAAATGTAGGCGCATCAGCGTCCCACTAGCCACATATGCATGTTCCCGACGATCGATATCGTCGTCTAAGACACTGAAATGGAAAGACCGCGCGCTGTAGCTTGCTGGGCGGTCGCAAAAGCGACCAAGATAATCAATATCTGCCATCCTCGGGTCAGCGGCCATCTTTTCGTGGAAGAAGTTATTGGGTACCAAAATCGGAAACTCCCGCAACTTTTCGGCAACATCATCATACCACAGGATAACCGGCGCCGGCTGCTCCAAAACGGCAGAGATAAACATCAGTGGCACAACGGGGATGAGCAATTCATTATGGTTTTTGGCTCTGAGGTTTGTCCTCACTTTGCGCCAACATACGAACCAATACATCAAATCAGCATCCATCGGCTCTCCTTTCCCTTTCGCGTTTAACTCCTGCTAAATAAATCGCTCAAACCAGCCTAGTTTTCTTAATAAAATCATATTATGCCGATTATGTAAAGGACCGTAAAGATAAGCTTGTTGTGGCGCGCGATAAATTCCGGCAAAAAGATATCGAAATTCACCATTCGGTCATCTGTATACCTGCCCGCCACCACGGTCAGCGGACAGCTCCATTTGAAAATCAGCAGGATCAGACCTTCTGAGAGGATGGTGAATATTGCGGTCCAGACAAAATAATTTATAAAGCCGCGGATCCCCGCCCAGACGATGTAAAAAACGCAAAAAGCCATGAATGCCCAGATTGCCGTATGCAAGAGCTTGATCGCTATTAAACGTTTATCGCTGTTGGCCGACATATTAACCTGAGGCTTTACGCGCCCATGTGTCATTCGCCGAAATGATACCGTTTTTCGATCGGTTCCTTGATCCTCCAGGTACAGTTCGTGCCTGGCGGGAAAACCACCCAGTCGCCCGCGCTAAAAACGGTCTTTGCTCCGTCTTCGGTTTCCACCTCGGCCGATCCCTTGAGGATCAGGCACGTTTCCTGCTGGTCGTAACTCCAGGGGAATTCAGAGGCTTCCTTGGTCCAGACCGGCCAGCTTTCAGCCAGCCTGATTTCTTCTTCGGCGGGCTTGCGAACTTCGATCTTCATTGCTTTTGAATGATGAATAAAGCTTCCTGCATACCATTATACACCCAATCCGTGCAAAAAACAGAGCGCCTGGCTCTGTAATCTTTATAAAACCATATTTTTACATCATCTTTTTCCGAATAAACGCCGGGATGGAGAGCTCGTCATCCTCGCCCTCCGGCAGGTCGGACTTCTTCTTGGCCGGTTCGGACTGCGCCGCTTTCAAGGGCGAAATCTTGATCTTCTTCTTTTCAAACTCCTTATCCGCGTCCTGGCGCGCCTCGGCTTCGCTGATGAAAGGGCTTGGCGTATATGCGCGCTCCGGGGCGCGCTCCTTAGGGCCGATCGTGCGGTTGTCGAATCCGGTCGCCACGACCGTGATCTTGATCTCGTCGTTTAAGTCCGGATCGATCGTCGTGCCGAAGATGATCTTAGCATCTTCGTCAGCTGGCGCCGTTATGACCTTGGCCGCTTCATTGACTTCGCTCATCTGCAGATTCGTGCCGCCCGTGATCGTGAACAGCACGCCGCGCGCGCCTTCGATCGACATCTCAAGCAGCGGCGAATTGATAGCAGCTTTCGCCGCTTCGATCGCTTTGTTCTCGCCCGAAGCCTGTCCGATGCCCATCAACGCCGATCCGGCATTGGCCATCACCGCTTTGACATCGGCGAAATCGACGTTGATCAGCCCGGGGACGGTAATCAGCTCGGATATTCCCTGCACACCTTGCCTCAGTATGTCGTCAACCACCATGAACGCGTCCAAGAGCGAGGTTTTCTTATCGATCACCTGCAGAAGCTTATCATTGGGAATGGTTATGATCGTATCGACCTTGTCCTTAAGATCAGCGAGGCCCCGTTCGGCGATGTTCCTTCTTTGCACCCCCTCGAAAGCGAAGGGCTTGGTAACGACAGCTACTGTCAGGGCGTTCAAATCGCGGGCGACCTCGGCGATGACCGGCGCCGCGCCGGTCCCCGTACCTCCTCCCAACCCGCAGGTGATAAAAACCATATCAGCATCTTTGAGCGCTTCACGGATCTCGTTCTGGGTTTCTTCGGCCGCTCCGCGCCCGAGTTCCGGATTCATGCCTGCGCCAAGCCCCCTAGTTATCGCTTTACCGATATGGATCTTTTTCGATGCCTTGTTGTAATGCAGGGCCTGTACATCGGTATTGACCGCAACGAACTCGACGCCCTTGACCCCGGCGTCAATCATGCGGTTTACTGCGCTATTGCCGCCGCCGCCTACGCCAAGCACTATGATTTTCGCGATCGTCTCGATTGCTGGCTTCACTTCTGCCATAGCCAAGTAGCTAATTAAGTAGGTCCAGGAAAGCGGCTTCCTTTCCGCCGCTCACTGAACAAGTATTTTATACAGCAGTTTTTTATTCTGGATTGCCTGGGACTACTATAAACAATAAAAAAATTAAAAGCAAGTGGCCGAGAAATCAGCATCCCGGCCCTTCCCTGATCAGGGTTTGATCGATTTGAAGATCTGTTTTAATGATTTGCCGATCGATGAAGCGACCGTTTTTCCGATCTTTGAGAATCCGAAGCGTTCTTCCCGCCTCGACGCATGTTCGCCCCAGAGCACCAGTCCCAGGGCCGTCAAATATTCAACGTTGCCTACTTTATCAATCACGGTCGTGACCGCTTTGTTCGATCCGAGGCTGACCGGAAGACGTAATTTCGCTTTCGCGACCTCGACGATCTGCCCGAGCCTGGCGCCGCCGCCGACTAGGAACACCCCGGCCGGCAGCATGCCTGAACGATCGATCCTTTTCAGCTCGGCATCCGCCTTCTCGAATATCTCCTCGACGCGCGCCTCAATGATCTCTGAAATGTATTTCAAGGAAATGGTCGACGGCATATCGCTGATGCCTTCTTCCTGCAGAAGATGGCTGATATCGACCTCGTCGCGCTTCTGATAGGTTTCGGGCTTGGCGCTGCCGTACTCGAGCTTGATGCGATCCGCAAGATTGATCGGACAGCGCAGGCCGATCGCGATATCAGCGGTAATATGCTCCGAGCCGATCGGCAAAACCGCCGTATGGATCAGATCGCCCTCTTCGAAAACAGCCATGCTCGTAGTCGACGCTCCGATATTGATCAGCGCGGCGCCGAGCTCCTTTTGTTTCGGCGAGATGACCGCCTCTGCGGCAGCCAGCGGAGACAGCACGAGGTCTTCGATTTCGATCCCGGTCCTGTAGATTGCCTTGGTCAAATTCTTTATCTGGCTTGTCAAAGCCTGGATGATGAGCGTCTCGACCTCGAGGCGCATACCGGTCATGCCGACCGGATCCTTGATCTCATCCTGGCTATCGACCGTGAATTTGCTCGGAACGACGTGCAGGATCTCATAATTCGGGGGGACGGATAGCGTCCTGGCGGCTTCGATCGCCCGCTCGACATCGTCTTCAGTGATCTCCCCGTCGGTCTTGCCGACCGCGACGATGCCTTTGCTATGTTCGCATTTAATGTTAGGAAAGTTAATCCCGACCCAAACGCTCTCTACCGGAAGGCCGATGAGCCTCTCCGCCTTTTCAAGGCAGGCCGAAAAAGAAGATGTCGCATCTTCGATGCTTGTGATCACCCCTCGATTGATCCCCGCCGTCTGGACTTCGACCGCGCCGATGATCTGGAAGCGGCCGCTGGCGCCGTCATCGATCTGCTGGCCGACAATCAGCCTGATCGAAGAGGAACCGATATCCATCCCTGCGATAATCTGTTGCTTCATTCAAATATGTCCGGTAGTACCGGAAATAAGGGCTAAAATAAAAAATACACGTTATCCACTTGCCTGCCTTTATTATACAATAAAACCCTATGTTAAGGAAAGTATCCGCGGAATGAATATGATACTGCCTACGATTATGGCCATAATCGAGGCTAGCATAACCGCGGCGGCGGTTATATCCTTGATTTCTTTGACATAATCGTTGATCCTGGGCCGCAGGACATCGGCAATCCGCTCGACGGCGCTATTAACCGCTTCCATCAACACGACAAAGCCGATCACGACTACTATCAGACACCATTCAACCGGGCTGATGCCGAGCAACAATCCGAAAAGCACGGCCAGCATGCCTGCACCAATCTGGATCCTGATGTTCTGCTCCTCCCTGATTATGCGGGCCAGGCCTTTTCCGGCATACGAAAAGCTTTTGATTAATCGTTTAAATTTTATCATATAGAATTATACGCAGATGGCTTTTGTTAATCATTTCCGCCGCCTTTTTGAGTCCGAGCGCCGCCTCCCTCCCGTGCTCGCGCCTCTGGCGGCATCGGTATCCGCCGCCAGGAAGCCGTCGAGCAAACTCTGGCCGATCCGGATCATCTCATGCCTGTCCTCTTCGTTCTCATCGTCATAGCCTGCCAGATGCAAAAGTCCGTGGAACAGGACAAAATACAGTTCGTCTCCGGGTTCTTTGCCGTCCTCGCGCGCCTGGCGCCTGATCATGCCATAATCCATGATAATTTCTCCGAGCATGTCGTTCTCGCCCACAAAAGCAAGTACGTCTGTCCGCGAGTCAATGCCGCGATGTTCCCTGTTGATCCTCTTCATGTCTTCCGCCTTGACGAACGCGATCGAGACTTCTTTGCCGCTCAATCCGTATTTGTCAAGGAAGTAACCAACAGCTCGGCTGATTGCATTCTTCTTGACTGGCGCTCCGGATGCATTGTTGATCTCGACCATACGGATACAGGTCACCGGCTGAACGATATGCTGGACAACAGGTATTTATAGATGTTCGGATAGAGGCTTTCCCGTTTCATTCCGGGATTATAGGCTAGTGTGACGATAATGCTTCGGCCGGGATCCGTCAGATAGGCGTTCAGCCTGTCATTACTCATTATACCCTGCCAAACGTCCTCACCCGCTTGGCCCCCCGAAATACGCTGTTCGGGACGGATGTCTGCCAAGGAAAATTGCGATCTGTACCAGCTGTCAATATCCTTGTTGCCGGAGTTTTCCTGGATTATGACCTGCATGAACTGATCATCTCCGGTCTTGATCAATATCGATTCATCCTGGTCCACATTAACGAGCTCCCAAGCGGAAGGATAAAAGATCTTGAAATCGTATTTGCTATTAATATAGGTATTGAATTTCGCGCTCGAAGACAACCGACCCGGACCCGCCGGGTTGAATCCGGCCTCGAGCTCGCTCAAGTCGCTATATCCGTCGCCATCCGAATCTTCAGCCGTTTCCGCCGTACCGAGCGCCTCCTCTTCTTTCGCCGTCAAGCCGTCGCCGTCCTTGTCCGTCGAAGTAGCTAAGAGCTCTTCCGTCGGCGTTTCAATCGGCCTGAAACGCTCTTCGAGCCAGGCTCTCCTGGTCGTAGTC
>CAYTAV010000023.1:5157-11443 GCA_964435875.1 uncultured Gammaproteobacteria bacterium | reverse complement strand
CGGCGTTTCAATCGGCCTGAAACGCTCTTCGAGCCAGGCTCTCCTGGTCGTAGTCCCCCGGGTAGTAGGGTGGATCGAATAAAGCCCGCTTTCACTCTCGACCTTCCATTCCGAGCCTTCCAGGATCATCTCCACGCTAACCCCCTGCTTCTCCGATGACAATAAGAGCATATTACCGCTTATTTGCGCGCTTTTCAAGCCTTCGCGCAATTCGTCGATAGCGGGCAACTCTGTCGCGAGCAAGGAGATGTACTGGCGCTGTTCAGTTTCATCGAGCTGGGAATAGAGGGCTTTCTCTTTTTCAGCCTGGGCGATAAATTCCTTGCCGCCGAAAAGCGTGACCGTGCTTTCATAATCAGCCAGTCCCGATACTGAACGCTCTCGTTCCTTGAAGATCAGATAGCGCTCGATAGCGATCGATGCCTCGTCGCCAGCCCCTGGGGCTTCCTGTTCGGTCGAGCTGGCGCTATCGCCGGATGGGGTCGTGCTCGCTCCGCCCTGGCCGCCTGGCAGATTTTTCGGCTTCCTGATGATCGGAAGATTATAGCTAAAATTGCCGTCCTGACTTTTGAGTATGAAAAAATAATAATACCCTCCGCCCGCCAGGACAAGAAGGAATATCAAGCCTAAAAGAAGGATGACAGCGCCTGAATGTTCAGATTCTTTCGATTCCCGGGTGGCCATGCGGAAGCGCTGAGGCATGGTAAAGATCGAGATATTGCCCGATATTTCCTGGCTTTCGAGCTCCTCCTTGATTTCGGCTACGTCCTGTTTCGTCAAAATATTCTGTTGTTTCGCTCCATCTAGGCTAATCATAAATGCGTAGATATATTGCTGTCGACATCAGGTCCGGACTCCGCGTCCCGGCTCCAGGAAGACAAGGCTGCCAAGGAAGCGAAGACGAATGCACCTAATATGATCATGATCACGATCAGGATCAAAGACGCTACCAGGGCTTTCTCTTTCGCCTGCCCGGCTGCCAGCGCTGCCAGCCGGGCTGACTCGCGCGGATCGCTGGCCTTCGGGCGGAATACGGCCGGCTTAACCGGATCGATCCGTGCGCTGTAAATCGATGGCCGCCCATATCCTGAAGCCGTTCGGCCGGTTGCGGAAATATTGATAATAGGATCTTGCATCAGTTTTGTGCGGCGACTACCAGGTTATCGATACGGAAATCCGAACCGGCGCCGGTAGTGCCGTATTCCATCAGGATTTCGATCTGGTTATGCCGGATATTGCTCCCGTCCCGAAGCTGGTCGAGGTCGCTCGTGTATGTGAAACTGTCCGAATAGAAATACCAGCCGTTATACGGTCCGCTGTCATAATTGCCGGCTGTTACCGCTTGCAGCGCTTCGGATGAATAACAGCGCTGTTGAACCGGGGCATGCAGGCAGCAAGCGTTTGCGTCGAGCGGGCAGTCCGGATAATCCAGCGCGTTGCCTGTGTAGCGGCGGCAGGCTTCGCGGCTGAAGGACGTTGCAAAAGGCACGCATTGCGTTTCCCAGCCGGACATATAGCCGATCCTGACCGCGATATCTGTATCAGTCCGGCCGCGGTAATAGAACGAAACCCGATAGGTTTCGCCGATCTGCCAGTCCATAGTCCCGAGCTCGCGCGAAACGGCGGCAAACATCGTATGGTTCGTGTTGCCCCAGGAAAGGGAGTCCCCGGGATTGTAGTAGATCGGGACTGCCGCGCCGATATGGGCGTTGTCAAGAGTATCAAAACGGCAACGGCCGCCCTCCCAGATGCAGCCAGGTATGTGCTGATTGTCGCCCGCGATCGGATCTTCGGGATCGCACGCATCCTGGCTGCAAAGGCCCGGATACTGCTGATTGGGGTCGCGCTGGAACCGCAAGCTTCTTCCGCCGAGGTAGGAAGCCGTATTGTCGATTCCTGCCATGGAATGCGTCTGGTAGATCCGATTCCAGCCGGCGGGTACGTCGCCCGGCAGGCCGCTCTCGAAACCTTCGTTAACGAACGTTACGGACATGATCGCACCGCCCGGGATTGGGACGATGGCGATCTCCTGGGCATAGCCGCTCTCGTTCCTGTGTACGTCAGTAGCCGTGACCGTGAAATAATAAACTGCTGTCGTGCTCGATACGCTTATGACCGCGTTGGTGCTGCGGCCGACATTCTGGCGCATCCCGTAGATCCCCGGATTGCTGCCGTAATAGACGGTATAGCTCGACGTGTCGTCGGTGTTGGCGGTCCAGCTGACCCTGACCGTACCGGTTGCGATCGCCGCAGCCACGAAATTCCTCGGTATCGCCGGAGGCGTAATATCATAAGGCGTGATGCTTGCTTCGGCTGAATATTCGCTTTCCGCCGCAGAAGCGGACAGCGCGGTCACAGCGGCATAGATCGTCCGGCCATGGGTCAATCCGGTAAGCAGGTAATAGCGGTTGGTCGTTGTATAGGACTGTGTATAGTTGCGCGGCGAAGTCCCGATATATATCTTATAGCTCGCTGCTGGCTGGTTATTGGGAGCCAGCATCTCGTCCCACTCGGCATAGACCCGTGCCCCGTCGCCCTGGTCGATCAGCCTGACCTCGGCATCGCGCGAGGACGGCGCCTCCTCCTGGAAAAACAGGTATTCCTTGAGCACGTTCGAGCGCGTACTGCTCGAGAGGATGCGCGGGTACCAGTCGTAGGTCTCGGGATTATTGCTGATTGCGGCTGCTGCGCTCGAGTCGACTCGCAGGACCGGCAGATCGTCTGAAGTCCCGCGCACGCCCTGGTCGCGGCAATAATAGAGATCGAAGTTATAACTCGGGCAGACGAAAGGATTGTAGCGCACCGAGCAATTGTTCAAATCGTCGACCCAGGGCAACCAGGAACCGCTCGCGTCGCGCGTCGGCCATGGATTCTCGCACAGGAAGACGGTGATCAGGGCGTCCCCGACCGTACGTTCGCCCCGCGTCGAGGGCGTGAATACATTGTCTTCCGAAATCGTAGCGACCGCATGGATGTAAGTGCGGTTATCATCGACATTGCGCGCCTCGGCAACGGCATGCGAAGACGAGCCGATCTGGCTTACGGTCACGATCTCGGTATTATCCGAGTTCCAGCTCCAGGTCCAGGCATAAAATCCGGGTATCGGAGCGATCGGCTGGCCTTGCGTGCTCGAAGCGCGGGCATGGAAAGCCTTGTCGCGGTCATTAAGCATGTCGAAGCACCTGTGGTATATATCATTAACGACGCCATGGGTCGGTCCTGAATCATCGCCGATATCATCGCGCTGGCACTCGGGACTCCCTAAGTTGCCGACGTCATAATCGTCGGCATAGGTCTGGAACATATAGTTGTTCGGGTCGACGCGCACGTCAGTAAGGCGGCAGATCTCGGAACCGGTCGTGAACGACCAGATTTCGGAGTTAGTATAAGTAACGGCGCTGATGCGCTCTGCATCGTTCCCTCGCAGGCCGACGCCCCAGATACTGCGGATGCCAGCCACTCCCCGGCCGCGATCCTGGCCTTCAAGGACCATATAATAGATCCTCAAGGGATCAAGCATGATGCGCGGCGCGACTTCCAGGATGCCAGCCCCCGCAGGATCGTTATAGCCGTCGGTCAGCGTCGGTACGGCGCAGTAATTGCCGGCCGGGTCGATCGGTTCGTAAGCCAGCGCCGCCGGCAGGATTCCGTCAGCAAAGCGCATGACGGCCGCGCCGAGCGGATCGCTCGCTATGAGGCTGTTGCGCAGGTCTCCCTTTGCGAGATAGGTCGTGCCTTCCGGGCAGTGATCGGTCCCGTAATAGCCGATCAGATGCACGTGTCCTGTGAAGCTTCCAAGGTCCATATTCTCTGAAAACTCGGCTGTGATCAGCGGATTGCGGCAGATGCCCTCCTGCTCGTCGATCGGGAATACGGACGTCACTTCCGGCCGCGGATGGCAGCAAGTGTCGTAGCCGCAGCCGGTCGTTTCCTCATTGCCGCATTCGATATCCTGGGTGCAGCCGCAACAGAGGCCGCGCGCCGGCCCGGAACAGCCGTCCTTGTCCGGCAGGCATTCCAGGTCCGGATCGACCTGCTGGCAGAGGGTCGTGCCTGGAGATACGGTCTCGCCGAGCGGAATCACCGGATCGCAACAGCAGACTCCGCAGTCCTGGGCGAAAACTCCCGGACTGCCGTCGTTCTGCAGGCAGGTAAAAGGCTCGCAGCGCGACATATCGCATTCGAACGTAGATTCGATTTCCAGGCATTCCTCCCCAAGCGGCGGGGGAGAGTCGGTGCAGTAACAAGTATTGATATCGCAGAACGGCATATCGTCGGGACAGACCGCCGGGCTGGGGTCGCAGACAGCCGGATCGGTGCTGCGGCTGCAACGCACGGGTTCGCGGCAGATGCAGCTTTCGATGTCGCACCAAGCCTGCGGATCGAGCTGGGTACAGATATTGTCGTCAGCGGAACAGTCATCGTCGCCTGGGGTCGAATCGCAGTAAACCAGGTCGCAGAGGCATTCGGTCGGCGGGGTCGTCGAACAGAACTGGATATAAGGATAAAGCGCGATATTATTGCACATATCATCCAAGGGGTCGCAATTCAGGTCTTGCGGGGTCGAATCGCAGCGCTGGCGCTCGTAGCAGTAGCAGTCCGGACCGCAGACCTCGTCCGGATCGCAGCCGTTCGGGTCCGGCAGGCACATATCTGCCGGGTCGCCGGCGATCTGGTTGCAGCGGTGCCGGTCGTCGCAGTAGCCGGTCTCATCCTCTATGCCGTTCGGCGGCACTTCATCGTCAAAGATGACGCAAGTGCGGTTAGTTCCCCGGCAGTTGCAGGCCTCATCGCTCGCGGTTTGCTCGTCAGCCGTGACCGTCGAACGATCGCCGTCCAATTCGACGCGGCAATGCGTGCACTTGCCATAGCCGCAATCCGGATCGCTCGCAGGATCGCAACCGGCAGGCGACTGGGCGCAGCCGATAGGCTCGCATAATGTACCGGCGCAGCAATCCTGGGCATTGAGCTGTTCCTGCGTTGGATCGCTTCCCAGGTCGGTATCGAGCCGGCAGCAGCACTCGCAGGACTGCGAAACGCTCCGGCAGACGCCTTCGGCAGCGTCGCAGGACGAACCCGCGGGGCAAAGCCGGCTTCCTACCAGGCATTGGCCGTCTTCGCAGGACGAACCCGCGGGGCAGGTCTGGCAGTATTCCGGAAAAGCCGGAGTGCCGACGGTACAGTTGCGGTTGTAGGGGTCGATATAAGTGTTTTCCGGGCAGGAGCCGAAAACATTCTCTATCTGCCAGACGCTGCTCGGCCCGGCAGTCCGACAGCGCGCTGTATAACCGAGCAGGATGTCGGCCGAATAACTATCGCAGGCCGCGCCATCCAGCACGCAACGGCCAGCGGCCTCGTCATACGTGCAGCCGGAAGCGGCGCACAGCGGATAGCGAGTGCCGCATTCGGCGTCACCGCAGGCGCCCAGGTTGCGCGCCTCGTCGGTCTGGCATGATCCGGGAGCGTTCGGACACATGGTCTGCTGCAAACAGGCGCTCGCGGTTGCAAACCCGCGGCAGGAGGTCGAGGTCCCATTCCTATGTTCGGTCGAGAAATCCCATTCATAGACCGAATTCGGATTATCAAGATAGCATTCCTCCTCGAGAAAAACGCAACGGCCGAAATTGAAAGTTTCCTGGGGGCAGCAAATCCGCCCCTCCCCGCAGTCGGTGTCGGCGGAACAGACCCCGACGACGAAATTCATACCGTTGCCGAATCCGGCGCCGGTCTTGCCGACATTTACCGGGCCGGTAACCGCGTTCACGTGCACCTGCGTCTCGGCGATATCGGTCTCGATTTCCGGATCGGTCTCCCATCTATAGATGGTGCGCGGAACATCATTCCAGGAGTTTATATTATTGAGGTAGAAAGAAATCCTGCTTTCGCTGTCCGGAGGATCGAAATATTCCCCCCAGAGCCTGACCGGAGTAAGATTAGGCCCCATTGTCGGCACGATGCGGCAGAGGCTGGGCGCGAGCGGCAGGTTAGAATCGACTGTGAAACGTGCTGGATTCAAGTCCGCAGTATTGATGGTTGCGCTCCAATGCTCGAGTTCCATCGAAAGGAGATACTGGCCGTCGGAAAGGCCCCGCGGGACCTTGATGATCACCTGCGAGTCGCTCCAGACGCTGTCAGAACAGACTTCAGGGAATGTATAGTCTGCTTCGGTGCCCGTCTGGCAATCGGCCCCGAAGCAGACCCTGCTCCGCCCTTTCTTTGCGCCGAAGCCCTGGCCGTAAATGGTCACATACTGGCCGATCGTTCCGCTAGTCCGCTCGAAAGCGAG
>CAYTAV010000023.1:0-5057 GCA_964435875.1 uncultured Gammaproteobacteria bacterium | reverse complement strand
TCCAGCACGGTGCGCGCGATGCCGCGGTCAGGATTAAGGCCGCAGAGGCCGGGCCTGTTAATGCCGTTTATGCGGAAGCCGATTACAGGTCCCCGGTTATCGGCGGCTGTTGTATCATAATAATTGAAGCCGGTCGATGCTTCCGTGACCCTGATCACGGGCTGGGGAGCCGTACCTCCGGGCACGACGGCGACTATCTCGCTGTCCGACCAGACGCTCGGCTGGCAGAGCGGGTTGCCCTGGATCGGATCGTCAGCCAGCGGAGCGTCCACCCAGATTCCGCCAGACGAGAAATCGACGCCGCCCCGAGCATCGCCGAAGCGCTTCCCGCCGATCGTTATGAAGTTGCCGGGTGCACCGTTAGAATCGGAACGGTTGCAGGTATCGCCCGGCGACAATGTCGCGCAGACGGCGTCGTCGGAACAGAAGACGCCGGGACTTGCGTTGCAGAAACCGCCCAAGGGGGATACCCAGAAGATGGTCGGCGGACCCTGGCAGACGCAGCAGTTGTCGACGCCGGCGGCGTAACCGGCTGTGGAGCAGAGCGTGGACGAGGCTGTACAGTTGCAATAACGCGATGCGCAGATATCGTCATTCAAGCGGCAGTCGAGGTTGCCCTGGTTGCAATCCTGATTCAGGTCCTCTCCGCAGGCTGCTCCATCGCAGGCAGCGCATTCGCCGCCGCAATCTTGTCCGAGTTCGGGCAGGCCTGGATCGATCAGGTCCGGATCGCCCGTAGCGTCCATTTCGCCGTTGCAACAATGGGCCGGGCGCAGCGTCGCCGTTTCTTCGTCGCTCGCAGTATTGTCGTCGACGTCATAGGCTGTAACCCGGAGATTGATGCGCGTCCCGGGTGCGATGGCGGACGAATCCCAGGACTGGCTCGCATTGAATGGAGCCCCTGGGGATGGTAGAGGATTATTCGCGCTGCCGATCAGACCTCCGTTGACGAAGAAGTCAAGGTAATCGATGCCTCCGTCATCCTGCGACCAGGCATCGATCTGGGTCGCCGGTCCGGCGCAGAGCTGGTCGAAGGAAAATCCTACATCTGGATCTTCGCAGTCGACGACCGATCCCGTGCGGAAGCTGATGCGGCAGATGTTCGGGACGGTACAATCAAGCGTCTCCCCGGCTTGCGAGCGGATGCTCGCGCCAGCGCCTCCGACCGCCGTAACAATAATATCGGTATTAAGCGGCAGGCATGAAACGGCATTGCAGGCGTTAGCCGGACAAGGGTCGGAACCGCGGAATTCGATCCGCCCTCCAGCCGCCCTCCTGACACCTGCGATCGGATTATTCGCGGCATCTGTAACCGTAAAAGTCGTATCGGTCACCGACGAGCTCGAAACCGCCGCATTGAAAGAAAACCTGATGACTTTATTAAGCACGACCCCCTGCTGACCGTCGTAAGGCGAAGTATTCGTGACTCTGAACGGCTCGTCCAGGGCCGGATTGCACGGCTCGACCTGGCAGATCCCGCGACAGCAATTAGCGTTGCAGTCGTTGTCGCAAGGACCCCAGATTTCGCCGACACAAGTCTTGGTTCCCATATTGCCGCAGCCGCATTCAACCGTGTCTCCGTCTGTGCAAGGATTGGTAATGCCCTGCATGCGCGACAAGATGAAAAAAACGATCCCCCAGGATGCCAGTACAATCAAGAGGCCGATGACTGCCGCGATCAGTATCTTGCGCGCCCGC
This sequence comes from uncultured Gammaproteobacteria bacterium, assembly GCA_964435875.1. Lineage (GTDB taxonomy): Bacteria > Patescibacteriota > Patescibacteriia > Patescibacteriales > CAYTAV01 > CAYTAV01. The sequence goes on along the minus strand of CAYTAV010000023.1, from coordinate 3,359 downwards.
TCTACCTTCGACGCGTCCCCGCCCGATGTCATCCAGACGAAACCGCCGTACATGATCAGGATGATCGCGAGAAGGCCGAGAAACCCGAGGATGACGCGGATGATGCCGACGATGATGTCTTTCGGGTTAGCGGCCCCGAGGCCGATATTCTGGGCATAACCGGCTCCGATATCCACTTCAGCCAAGACCGGCTGAGCTATCAGGCAGGCGGCGCAAAACGCGGCTATAGCGAGCAATATTTTTATTCTGCGTTTCTGCATCAAGGTAATAAGTATAAACGGTTGTTTAATTGCATGATCCGGCGGCGGTCGGCACCTCTCCGCAGCAGGAAGGCGATCCGGCACAATTAGGCCCCGAAGACGGGCGGTAGCAGTTCTGGTAGATATCCTTCACGCCCGAACCGGCCTGTGCGCGGTAAGCGGCTGATGAGCCGAACCGCGTATGGAATAACAGTCCGCGCGTCCAGTCCGGCTCTCCGTCGAGCGGGACGGAATCGTCGATATTGTTCTTGCCGATCCAGTAGCCTGGCTGCTGGCCTGACAGGCCGCGCAGATTTATAAATTTATGCGCGACCATATCCTGCCCGCTCGGTATCCTGATCTGCCCGCTTTTAAGGCTAGCCGACAGCATCACCTGCGAAAAGTCGATCAGGACCGGGTTCGCCTGGTCGGCATCGAACGTGCCGTGTCCGCGATCCTGCTCCGCCCCGAGCGAGTCGGCCTGCCTGAGCGAGATGATCTCCGGCGCCGCCTGCATGATCTGATCGTTTATGAAGAACGACCAGAGAAAACTGTCGCCATCGGCGGGGTCTGGATTGTTCTCGTTGAAATATGAGACTGGACCTTCAGCCCCGCCCGAGCGGTTGCCGTCGAGCGAATTGATCGCCATGTCCATGACGCCGTTCAAGGCCGCTGACGACATCGGATAAGCCCTGTTGGTCGCCGGGTTGATGCAATGCTGGTTTGCGTCGCATTGGTTATAATCCTGCCTCTGCGCGCAATCAAGCGGGGGGCAGGTCGCGAGATCGGCCGCGTCCAGCTCGACGCGCAGGTTCGAATTTTCGGGCAGGCAGTAGATCTGCTCCCCGCAGGCATTCGTGCCGCAGACAACGTCAGACAAGAACTCGACCGTAGCATACTGGTTGGATATGAAAAAACGGCCGGCGATAAAATTCCCGCGGCAAGCTCCGCCGTTGCATTCGTAAGACAGGCAGTCTTGGCCTGCCGTACAAGCGCTGCCGTCGCCTCCGGCGCCTTCACTGTTAAGTACCCGGATGACGCCCGAAACTGCAGCGGCGTTCCCCGATATATTCAAAGGGTTTATCGGTTCGTTAAAATTGACCTGTATTGCGGTATTGCGCGGCTTATCGCGCCGGCCGTTGACGGTTACATCCATAATCCGATCGCTGCCGCCTTCGAGATGGCCGCTGGCCGGAACTGAAAAAGCGTTCGTAGAAGACAGCAAGGCGATATTGTTGCCGGCTGCTCCAGCGATCCGCGCCGTTACGGTTACGGATGCGCCGGTTGCTTGCGCAATGACCTGCTGATGGGTATTTAGGGCGTCTTCGATATTCTGAACCGTTGCGCCGAGGTCCGGCCCGATCCCGATCTGCCCTTGCGCCGCCGGGACGGCGACGAAACGATAGATGACCGAACCGACCTGCAGGGTGTCCGCCATGCGGGCCGCGCGGACGTCGATCGTCCATGAATTGCCGGCCTCGAAACTGCCGGTATCCGGCCTGAGCGAGATGCCGCAACCGAGGGCGGCTTCCCCGTCGCTCGCGTCGTCGTTCGATGCAACGCCTGGCACCCCCGAAACCGCCGCACGCAAAGGATCGCCGTCCTGGATCGTGACTGAAATCGTCCCGTCAGCGAGGCAGGCGTATGTCCCCGAAACCGACGCTCCGGGACTTCCGCCGCCTGGCACTGGATCATCAGCTGATCCAGGTGCAGCCGGCTGCGGCTGGCGATTGACCATGATCTGCCCTGCGGCCTGGACAGCCGCGTTCGCAACTGACACGTCGTCGCGCTCGTTATCCGGTCCGGGAAACACGTCCTTAACCTGCGGAGGGTCGAGGTCCAACCGAGTACTGACCTGGAATGACCATTCGGCAAAATCCTGCCGGCAATCATCGAACACGCCTTCGTTCGACCCTCGCAGCCTGATATCGTTCGTCAGGCGCACGCTATAGTCGACATTCTCGTTCGGCGAGCCGAGATACTCGCCCGGCATAAATACGTATGTTCTTTCGTCTGTAGTCGTAGCTGCCACGTTCGTGACGATGCTTTCCGGATCTCTGGTCCTGAAGATCTTCACGCAATCATCCTGGTCCGGAGCAGTGCAGGTTCGGACCGTTGCCGGATTGACCGCTTCGACAAAAGTCACGACGATTACCGTATTACGGGGAACGTCCCTCTGCCCGGGCGCCGGATAGACGCTCTCGATCGCGCAGTTGCCGAGCACGCCCATGCCGCTATCCGAGCCGTCAAAGCCGCCACCGCCACCACCGCCGCCACCGCCACCCCTGGTCACTCCTTCGAACATATTTATCAGGAAAAGCACGATGCCCCAGGACGAAAGCACTATCAGAAGACCGATAATCGCATTTTTTAAGATATTCTTGGCTGTGTCGATCTTCTTCGGGTCGCCCTGGCTGGTCATCATCACGAAGCCAGCGTACATAACCAGTACGACCGCAAGCAACGCCAGGAAGCCGAGGATTACCTGGATCACACCGACGATGATGTCCTTGGGATTCCGGTTGCCAAGGCCGATATTCTCTGCATACCTCGCTCCGATATCGATTTCGGCGGAAACCGGAACCGCGCTAACTAAAAAAACCGCTAGCGCCAAAAAGCAAACGACAGCTATCGGCTTCCGAAGAATCGTTTTCCTGAGCGGATTTTTAGCAAGCATGGGGCGATGTAAGTGAATACATCAGGCCTGGAATTTTTTTCCAGCCCTGCAAATACATAAAAACAACTGAATTATTACTACTTTGACTAATCCACAATTATATTTTATTATACCATAAAAAGACCGCTGATAGCAAAATAGGGGTCTTAGAATCTTAGCAGGTAGGGAAATCAAGTGCGGAGCGGTATTGTTATGACGATTAGCTTGGCTCTAAAGGCCGGCATATCGAGTATTACCCCAAAAGAATCTTATGAATATCGAACAAATTATCAGCAAAGTCCGTGAAAACGATCCAAGGGCTGATGTCGATCTGCTTCGCCTGGCTTTCGAATTCGCTGACAACGCGCATAAAGGCCAGAAGAGGAAATCCGGCGAAGCCTATATCCAGCACGCCCTGCATACGGCTTTCATCCTGGCGCAGATCAAGACCGACCTGAATACGG
>CAYTAV010000022.1:0-18011 GCA_964435875.1 uncultured Gammaproteobacteria bacterium | reverse complement strand
GGAAGCTGCGCTGGTCGAATGCAACGTGCTCTATAAGGGCAGTCGGGTGAATTCGGCCCTGCATATAGCTACGGCACGGGAGCACGGCTTTACCGGGATGCCGATCGACATCTTAGACGGCGAGAATGGCAACGCATACGTGGAAATCGAGGGATGCAAGCTCGGCAAGGGCGTCCTTGCTTACGACTCGCTCGTCGTGATCAGCCATTTCAAAGGCCATATGGCCGCCGGCTTCGGAGGCGCGATCAAGAACGTCGGCATGGGCCTGGGGAGCCGTGCCGGGAAGCTCTATATGCATTCGGCGATGAAGCCTTCGATCGCGGCTGATAAATGCCTCGCCTGCGGAGCCTGCGCCGAACATTGCAATGCGGCCGCGGTCAGCCTAGCCGGAGGACGGGCGGCGATCGACCAGGAAAAATGCGAGGGTTGCGCTATGTGCATCGCGGTCTGCCCTGCTCAGGCCGTCGAGATTCCCTGGGCTGGCCGTACGAACGAGGACCTGCAGAAAAAAACCGCTGAATACGCCAAAGCCGTGCTCACGCGCTTTCCTGGAGCTGTATTCATCAATGTCTTGAACAACATCACTGAGCATTGCGACTGCATGGGCATGCATCAGGATCCGTTCATGCAGGACGTCGGCTTCCTGTCTGCCGGCAATCTGGTAGCGATCGACAAGGCGAGCCTCGACCTGGCCGAAGAGTATTCGTCCGGCAGATTCGGGAAAATAAACATCGTCGATAAATATGCGCAGATACGCGCTGCCTCCGAACTGGGCCTTGGCAGCGCCGAATACGAGCTGGTGAGCATCTAAATAAAGACTTATCCAGTAATAATCCGGCTTTCAAACCGTCGTATATAAACTGCTATTCTTAAGCAATAAAAAACCCTAATATCATTTCATTATATCATTATAATAAAAGTTTGACTTTTTTATATCTTTAGTTATTCTTGCACTTGATTGGACCCGGAAAAACAAACCGCTTCCTAAGGCATAAAATTAAAAGAATCATATGTATAAAAAAATCAAATCATCCGCATTAATAATGCTTATCATAACATCTTCATTGTCTATGGGGGTTGAAGTTGGTACTGCAGGACATTACGCTGGAGAATACAGCGGCTATATCCTCTTGGATGTTGAAAGGAACGGCGAAGCTTGGTACGCCTACCCGGCTACCGGCAAGCGCTACTTCCTCGGCCGGCCCTCTGACGCGCTCGAGGTCATGAAAAAGCTAGGGTTGGGCGCCAAGCACACTTTTATCGCCGGCAATACTGTTTTCCCGCAGCGCCTCTCCGGCCTGATCCTGCTTGATGTCGAAAGGAACGGTGAGGCCTACTACATCTACCCTGGCGACCTTAAGAAGTATTATCTAGGCCGGCCCTCTGACGCTTTTACTGTCATGCGCAAGCTGGGACGCGGCATTTCCAGCCCAGGACTCGCAAATATCCCGGACGGCGATCCGGATGAGAGGCCGGTCGTAATCAGGCCTCTTTCAAAGGTTGAACTCTCCGTGCCTTTCACGTCACAAGCGCCTTCCGGCAATTGGAAGGACCAAAGGCTGCAGGACGGCTGTGAGGAATCGACCGCACTGATGGCCGTCGCTTGGGCACGGGGTGAGAAGCTTGAAACCGTATCGACCGAGCGGAAGATTATAGAAATCTCGGACTTTCTCCAGAAAAAATACGGCGAATACCGCGATATCTCGTCGCAGGACGCTATCGAATGGATCTACAAGGATTATTTCGGATTTGAAAAGGCCGTTTTCAGGGAGGGGATCACAGTCGAGGATATCGTCGCCGAGCTTGTCAAAGGCAATCTTGTAGTTACTCCGATGAACGGCCAGGTCATGCACAACCCGTACTATACTCCCCCGGGCCCGCCCCGGCACATGATCGTTATCCGCGGCTATGACCCGGACAATCAGGAATTCATCACTAACGACCCAGGAACGCGGCACGGCGAGCGGTTCCGTTATAAGGCGGACGTCCTCTTCGAGGCGATCCGCGACTACCCGACCGGCTACCATGAAGAAATTTATGCCATCGAAAAGAACATGATCGTGATATCGAAATAGGCATTGCAAGGATAAGGAGCCAGCCTCAGGTTAATTGAAACTTAATTTGCCTGTCATATTATATTATGCTATAGTGCAGACCCGACGAAGCATAAAATATCAAAAGCATTCCCTGCTCTTTGAAATATCCGGAAATGACCGGATTTTGCATATTGGACCGCACGACTAAACAATCCATCGCACACAAAAACAAGGAGGATCTATTGAAGAAAAGCATAGCCATGTTTCTTGCATTACTAGGTGCAGTCTGTTGGTGCGCACCAGCGCTGGCCGTCCCGCACTACTGGCAGGATCATGGGCGGGATCTGTTTGACTTACAACGCGATTACGGCCGATCAGGCGAGGAGAGTTCCAGCAATCACGAACGGAAGCACGGTTTCCTGCACCGCATGGATCGCATTAGCCATGTACACAGAAACTCGATTCAAGAAATGCAACACTACCTGTCGCAGCGGGATAACTGGCTTCACAGGAACCGCGAAAGCCTCGGGCCACACAACACGGCCGAAACCGGATCACTGGCTCCCGTACCCGAACCGGCTACCATTCTGCTGTTAAGCGCCGGCCTGGCCGGGCTCATAATCGTCCGAAGTAAGCGGCACGGGCCTCCCGCTTGATCTCCGGAAAAAAACTTGAGGGAAGACGCTGGTCTTCCCTTTTTTCATTCATCAGAATATGCTAGCGTCTCGACCGCTGATCCTTGGTTTCAGATCTTCCGGCTGTCATAGGCCCAATGCAGGAGCGCCTGCCGCTGGCGGCGGCGGCATCCTAGATCGCCTTGGAGACAATTATTTCTGATCTGCGCGATATGGCGCCGGACCTGCCTCCAGCGCCTGATCTGCCGCTCGTCGTCCGGATGCCGCCGGCCTGCGAAGTAGCGGCAGTACCATTGGAACCAGCCCCGCGGGTCGTCCGGATGGATCCAGCCTTTCGCGCGCCAGACCGCAAGACTCTGGCTCGCGTTCACGCCGAAGAAGTTAAGCTCCGGGTCATGCCGCTCTGGACAGAGTCTGGCTTTAGCGAACCAGCGCTCCGGGTATTCTCCGCGGCAGTCGGTCATGTACTTGCCGCCGAACACGCCGAGCTCGAGCATTTCCTCGGGGGCAAGTTCCGGCCGGAAATCCGGATGAAAATTCCTGCCTTCCGGCTCAATCAGCCGGTAGGCATAGCCTTTCTGCATCTTGTCATAGACCTTGACCAAAGAGCGCGTATTGCGCTTTGGACCGGCAGCGCCTAGCAGATTCTTCTTCATATGCCTTCGTCGAATATCCGCTTGTCGCCGGCAAAGATTGCCGCTGAGATATGGTAGATCGTATATGTTATGAAAAACGCAGCCAATACGTCGATGGAATAATGCAGATGCCCGAGTAGGACAACCGCTCCGAAGATGCCAGCCGAGATGAAGCAGGCTGCGCGGATCGCCGGATGCCTGTTATAGATGAGCCCGATCAGGAAAGGCGCGCCTGTATGGCCGGAAAAGAAGAGGTCGCCTCCGAAGGTGAAATTCTTCAGGAATCGGGAAGAATAATCCAGGCTAAGGGCGTCGGGGAAGGGTCCGATATGGGTCAGCGTGATGAAGAGCGAACGGATGCAGACGAACAGGGCGACGGATTTCAGAACGAAGGGGATCCGGCAGGGTTTTGCGATCGTGACCAGCGCGGCGAACAGCCAAAATACCGGAGGTCCGTAGATAAAGAGCAAGCTGACGTCTTGGATCGGGATATGGTCGAGCACGAGGTCCTTGACCGGTCCGCTTGCGCTTTCGGTCGCGAACATGCCGGCGTAGTAATTGACGGCCAGGCTGGCGGCAAGAAATAAGAGTCCTACAGCGACTGACCTGGCATACTTCCGGTCCGGACCACATCCGGCAATTTTTTTTAAAAACGAATTGTTCATAACCCAAGAACAGCCTGCGAGGGCCGGAATCAGCTTATGCGGATGACCGACCAGCCCTTGATAAAATCGCGGACAGTAGTCGCCCTCTGATAATACGGATCAAGGACTTTAGCGTCGAGCAGCCTCGGATCGATATGCTTGATCGCGCCCTCGTCAAGGCCGTCGTCCTTGCGCGACCCTTCGGTAAGCTTCGTAACGATCTCGCTCCAATCTTCGTTGTTGATCCCTTGCGGCCGGATGATCAGGCTCGTGTGATTTATCAGGTTCCAATATTTCTCGCCAGTGATCGATAGCATGGCCTCGCTCTTCTTCCCCGAATCCGCGGTGAAGTCCAGCTCGCGTGAAAGCTCGCGCTCGAGCCAGAGCATCGAATCGCCGCAACGGCCGTAATGATACGTGTCGACGAAATCCGCGCTATTGCCAAACCCGTGGTCCAGGAGCGCGACGATGTGCTGGAACCAGAAGTTCGGGGACAGCCAGCTGGCCGAAGTGTCGATATTTTCCATGCGCTGATCGAACCATTTGTCGACATTCTCGGGTACGAGCAAACGGTCGATCTCTTCTTCTTTGTACTTGAAACCCAGCCGTTCGCGGATCGCCTGGCGCTCGGCTTCGAGCGAGACCGTATCGCGCGATTTTAATTCGCCGGTCGAAGGGTCGAAGGTAAGCGCAGTCTTGCTATCCCCGTCGATCGTCACTGTCCGCTCAAGAACGCCGAGCTTATTCTTGTAATCGGCCTGGCAGCGGCAGACCGGGAAGTTGCCGGATTTCTCGACGAGCGTCACCCCTTCCCTGCCACCGAACAGCTTCTCGCAGTACTGTTCGCAGGTCGGCAGAGCGCCCTGCCCTGAAGCGGCCAGGGCGGACAGGGAGGTTGTCGCTTCCTCCTGGTCCTGGCGATTTACCTGGTCAGCCGGCGCCGACCCGGCGTCCTGGACGGCGCCGTCTGCCTGAGTTGCGGTTCCGCGAGCGTCCGCAGCGGTGCCGTCCGATGAATTGGCGGGAGCGGTTGCGCCCCCGGCGTTGGCCGGAGTCCCGGGGGCTGCCGGGCATTTTTCATCAAGATGCACGCAGGCAAAGACGCATCCCGGGCAACCCGCATGATCCGCCGGATACGCGCATTCCAGATTAGGATCCTTCGGGTTTTCCGCGATGCTTCCCGAGGATCCGCAGACGCAGTAGCCTTCGTAGCTGTAATGCGCGGATGGCACGCTCGCGCAGTTTTCCTGTACACAGCCGACACCGCTCCGCGGATCGAAGCGGTACCCCGGAGCGCAATCTCCGAATGCGCTCCGTGCATTTTCCCCACTTGCTAAAATTAAAAAAACGGCATAAAAGGCCGCGATAAAGAATAAAAACGAACTGGATGGTAGCCGTAGCTTTAATGGTTTGCTTCCCATATAAACAGGTTAATTTTAACTCAATGCATTTATTATCTTAATCCACAAGCATCTATTCGTAAATACTAGGAATTCTTATAAAATCATGCACGGAGCAAGAAATAATATCAATAAAGTTGGGCAACAATAAGTCACAAGTATTTATCTACCGCTCGTTATTCATTGAGCTTGTCAACCTGCTTTTTTCTCGGCTTTATTTCTTGTATTGAACCCAAGTACTGAATATAATCCGCACCAACCGATCAATCCAGTCGCAAGCATTACTATCGATCCTATCAATACCAGGGCCTCCAACCAGCCCTGCAAATCAGCCGTGTAAAATACTATACCTAAGGCAAGGCCGGCAAGAATCCGGATGATCCTATCGATTGTTCCGATATTTCTTGTCATAGACACCCCCTTTCATTTATCAAGCTGCAAAATATTATAATGGATTTATCAATAGACGTTCAAGCTGCACGATAATTACGGCAAATAGCTAGGTTATTCATGGCTGGAGCACGTCCTCGGTCCTGCCATTCACTGAAATGACAACTTCTCTGACCGTCGGGAACTGCTTCAATGTTTCGGCGATCTGGGATCTGATCGCCGAAACGCGGCAGGAGCCGCCCATCTGATATTCCATCCTTTCGCTGAAATCGGCTTTTGCCACGCCGTCTTCGATCGCAAGATCCAGCAGATCGACCCCGCTATTGATGCTCGAATAATATCCTGCTGCCTGCTCCGCGGCTGTCGGACCCTTAAGCAGCTCTTGAAGCGCAGCGCGGGCGACCGCCTCCGTGGCTGGTATAGAGCGCTCGACCGGGAAAACCTTAATACAGGAGATCTCCGGATCGAGCTGGTTGTTGCTGAAATAGGCTTTAATTACCATTTGTGGATCAGGCGCAAACTCGAAAACGACCGGCACCCTGACTTCGTCCGCCTGCTCCGGCAGTCCTGAAGGATTGTCTTTTTCCAGGACCAGCGTCCCGGTCGCAGTGCTTGGAACAGTAAAGCTCATTTCCGAGCTGAAAGGAACAAAATCTTCGGTCATCCAGTCGCCTTGCGCCGTAACCGGGATCTCGGCAAGCAGACTGCCGGCCGCGTCGTAAAGCTTAGCTGGGAAACTCGCCTCAAAATACCAGCTGCCCCGAGCCCGGCCTTTGATCCTCAGCGGGTTATTGACCTTTGCGCCCGGCTGCGGGCTGTCGATTATTACTGGGTTTTCCGGCTTGCCCGGCTCTTCGATCTCTTCGACAAACATCGCTCCGCTGGCTATCCGGCACTGCCTCGGATAGCTTTCCATCACGGGATTGCCGGCCTGGACGCATTCTTCGAAGCTGGCAACAGTTTCCTGCCTTTCGCACGGCTCATCAGGCTTCGGTAGGAAGGTGATCCCCCGCTTGATCCAGCTTCCCTGCTCACAGACCCAGCTATCGCGGCCGGCAAAAATATAAATTAGCGCTGCGGAGCACAAAAGCAAACCCAGCGCGGCGGCATAAATCAGGTAAGTCTTTTTGTCCATAGGCGTTAATTACTGCGATAGCTATGATTTTAGCATAATATCCTTGGAAATCAAGGAATACCAAAAAAAAGCTTCCTTAAACGGAAGCTATCTTCTTTGCTTTAACAGTCGGGGCTAAAAAAGGACGATCCGGCAGGGCGATGGCTGGAGATTGACCTCTGCCGGGACGAGCGTAAGCGCATCGCTCTTGAGCCGCTCGTTTTTGAAGCTTTCATCCAGGAAAGCGATATGGCATTCCTGCTTTTCCTTGTAAAAAATTTCGAAGAATCGATGATCCACGATCCTGGACTGCGCTCCCGACTGGAACAGGAAATCGATAGATTCGAACTCCTTCTCTTCAAGGCTTCCCAAGCGCAAGGCTTTGGCAGCCTTATAGATCGGAAGGTCGCGGATGCGAAACGATACGAAAGCGTCGATGCACGGGTTTGCCGTCTTGTTCTGAGCGTAAAAGCGGACTAGGGCAGGCTCCTTGATCTCGTCTACAATTCCGAGCACGGTATCGATCCCTCTCAAAGCCGCTTCGTCGATAAAGACCCCTATTAGCGGAGTGCCCGTGCCGGCAGGCTTGACGAACCGCATGATGCAGATGGGTGGCTTGAACTCTAGAGTATTTTTCCTATAATCGATCAGCCAGTATTGTCCCTCGAAAAAGTTCATGCTCCTCTCCTTTCCTGAATAATGATCTTGCTTTTTCTAAAAAAATGAACAGCTGGATCGAACATAATATTATATGACTATTTAACTGATTAGTCAACGAATAGCCTTAAAAACCTGACACAACCCGGAGTAGCAAATTTTCGCAATAAATTCTTTTATATTACGTATAATAAATGATAATATAGATATACAGGGTTTTTTGGGCAATATAATACGATGGATGACCGGACAGACGAACAACTTATCGAGGATTACGGGGTAGGAGACAATCAGGCTCTTGAAATACTGATTGGCCGTTATCTCAGGCCGATTTATAATTTTATCGCGAGATCGATCGGAGACCGAGATGCTTCTGAAGACGTTGTCCAGGAGGTTTTTTTAAAGGCTTATCGGCATATCGGATCGTTCCGGACAGACGGCAAGTTCAAGCCTTGGATCTTCCGGATCGCTAGGAATGCGAGCATCGATCACCTTAGGAAGAAGAAGGAAATCCATATCGCTGACCTGACGGGGCCTGGCGCAGGCGATTTTGATGCTGCTCTAGATTCGGTCATCGATCCGTCCCCGCCTCCTGGTGAACTTTTTGACCAGGCAGCGGTTGCGGCAAGCCTCCGAGATGCCCTCGACCGACTGCCTCTCCTGTATAAGCAGGCGGTCCTGATGCATTACATGGAAGGGTTGACTTTCAGCGAAATATCGGAAATTACGGGAGAACCCCTGAATACGGCTAAGAGCAGGTGTACTCGCGCCCTGGCCATGATCAGGAAAAGCATGGTTGACAGGGCTGGCCAGCCCTAACGCTAAGTTGCTGATGCGCCAAGAACGGGGTATCGCACGTATATAATAGTATGGAGAAGGAGCTTAATAAAATTAATGGGTCTGCGCCTGGTTATTTATCGGATGAGCATATCATTGCATCGATCTGCGGGGTTGGCCGCCTTGAACTTCCGCCAGGCATCTTGCCGCGAGTACTGGGCAGGCTGGAAGAGGAAGGCAGGCTGGCTTTAAAGCGCAAAAAAATCCAGTTTGCGATATTGGCGCTAGTTACATTTTCTGTACTTTGCTATTCCTGGGCAGCGCTGATCAGCGAAATATTGTCCAGGGGCATGCTGGACCTCTTATACATCCTGATTTCGGACTTTAAGGTCATTGCGGCTTATTGGTACGATTTTATCATGTACTTCCTTGAGACCCTCCCGGTCGGGCATCTTTTATCCTCTGCCGCCCTGACCCTCGCGACGATGCTGATAACGAGAAAGCTCGGCCGGCTGTCGGAAGAACACAGGAAATTTATCATAAAGCATAACTCATATGGATATTAAAGATTTTCTAAAGTCGGCTTATTTTTCCAAAGCGACGAAAGCAGTCGCTATCATGCTCGTCTTCCTGCTGACCCTGGGCTTGGGTATCATGGTCGGGTACCGCAAGGCCGAGTTTTCATACCGCTGGGGCGAGAATTACCACCGCGTTTTCGGGGGACCGAGAGAAGGCGTCCTGGGGCGGCTTCCTCCTCCTCCGGACAGCCGCGATTTCATCGACGCTCACGGCAGTTCAGGCGTAGTCATCAAGAACGACTCCGACCTGCTCATCATCCGCGGGCGTGATGATGTTGAAAAGCCGGTCTTAATATCAACTAGTACGGTCATCCGGAAAAAAAGACAGACCATCGGGAAGGATAAGATCAGAATCGGCGACATGCTAACGGCTATCGGCTCTCCCGACGGCCAGGGCCGCATCGATGCGAAATTTATCAGGATATTCTAATTTCCGCTTTATGAAAAAAATACTTAACTGGCTGAAGAAGCACAGGATTGCCGCGATCATCGCGATAGCTGTGGTTGCTGGAGGAGCGTATTATTACCAATCATCAGGCTCAAAGAGCGCCGATCCGACCTACATCACGACTCCGTCCGCCAAAGGAACGATTATCGTCTCGATCTCCGGCAGCGGGCAGGTTTCCGCCGAAAATCAGGTCGAGCTCAAATCGCAGGTCAACGGGAACATAATCGAGATCAAGGCTAAGAACGGCCAAGCTGTTAAAACCGGCGATATTATCGCAGAAATCGATAAGACTGATCTTAGGAACCAGCTTAAGCAGGCCCAGACCAGCGTCGCGATCGCCAGCGCTAACCTGAACGAAAAGCTCGCCGGGTTGACCAAGGACGAGCTCTCTATCGCTAAAAAGTCGCTTGAATCATCGAAATTGTCCCTCCAGAACGCGCAAATCGCGCTGGATAACGCTAAAAAAACGTCCCAGATCAGTCTGGAAAAAGCGCGCTTGCAATACGAATCAAGCAAAACTGCTTACGAGCTGGCCCAGAAGCAGTACCAGACGAGCCTGGCAACGAACGAGAACACCTCGCAGTCCACCTCGCAGTCCCTGAAAAACGCTTATGACAACGCCAAACCCGGCTTGAATTCCGCGCTAGTCGCTTTGCGGACCGCGCTCAATTTCGCCGACAGCGTTATCGGCATCGACAAGCCGATGACCGCCGCCTATAAGGACTACCTCGGAGCATTGAATGCACAATCCGTGATCGATGCCCGCAACTCCTACTACAGCGCGAAAAACAGCCTGCTCATGTTCGAGAATGATTTCAACCGGTTCTCGTCGTCAATGGCCAATGACGAAGTCGATACGCTGCTTATTTCAGCGCGCAAGGCCCTGGAAGATATGAAAAGCCTTGAGCACAACATCTATATCCTTCTGAACAACTCGGTCGCCAGCAAAAACTTCCCGCAGGCTACGCTCGATAGCTATAAATCGTCTGCCTCGTCGCAAGAGTCAGCAATGGTATCGGCGATATCCAGCAACCAATCGTCGGCCCAGTCGATCGCTAGCGCAAAACTATCATCGTCCTCATCCGGCATCTCTCTCGAATCGTCTACTAACAGCGCGCAAGCAACGCTCGAAAGCGCGAAAAACAGCTACGAACAAGCCAAGCAGACATACGAACAGTCGAAGCTAGACAACAATAAATCCGTGCAGTCGGCGGAAGCCGACCTGAAAGCGAAGAGGATCAGCTATGATAGCGCGCAAGCCGATTATAATTCCAAGGTGGCGCCTCCCCGCTCGGTCGATATCGCATCGCTCCAAGCCCAGGTCAGCCAGGCCTTAAACACGCTCGGCGAAGCCGAAGACAACCTTAAGTACGCTACGATTAAATCTCCGATCGACGGCATTATAGCTAAGATGAACGTCAGCATAGGCGATGCCATATCCGACACGGTTTCGATCGCTACGTTAGTGACCGAGCAGAAGATCGCCGAAGTATCGCTCAACGAGGTCGATGCGGCAAAGGTCAAGCCGGGCCAGAAAGCGACGCTGACATTCAATGCGATCGAAGGCCTTAGCATCTCGGGGACCGTTGCTGACATCGATATGCTAGGAACGGTTTCCCAAAACGTCGTAACTTACAGCGCCCGTATCGCGCTCGATACGCAGGACAGCCGGGTCAAGCCGGAAATGAGCGTGAACGCCGATATCATTACCGATCTGAAAGCTGATATCCTCCTAGTGCCCAGCTCTGCGATCAAGACCAGCGGCAGCCGGCAATACGTCGAAGTGCTTGACAATTTGAGCGAAGAACAGAAGGCGGCAGCGCAGGACCAGGGTATCGTAATGTCCTCTTCTCCGAGGACGGCATATATCGAAACCGGGCTTGCTAACGATTCGGAAACCGAGGTTACGAGCGGACTTAGCGAAAACGAGCAGGTAGTCGTGGAAACGATTGCCCAGTCGTCCTCAAGCGCCGCCGCAAATTCCCAGCAGCAGAGCGGCCTTCAGCTATTCGGCGGAGGGAACCGCGGCGGCGGCGGTTCAGCCGGGGCGATCAGGCGCTTTGCGGACTGAACGCGGCTAACGGCAATAATCTTATGATCGAATGCATTGATATAACAAAGGCATACCAGACCGGCGATTCGAGCGTCACGGTGCTTAAAAAGCTAACTTTTACGATCAAGGAAGGCGAGTTCGTAGCGATCATGGGGCCGTCCGGATCTGGAAAATCGACGCTGATGCATATAATCGGGGCGCTGGACACGCCCACCAGCGGCAAATACCTGCTTGACGGACAGGATGTATCGTCCTTATCCGACGATGAACTGGCTGATATCAGAGGCCGGAAAATCGGCTTCGTCTTCCAATCTTTCAACCTCCTGCCTCGCGCAACCGTCCTGCGCAACGTAACCCTGCCTCTTGTGTATGCTGAAATACCGGTAAAAGATCGGGCTCAAAAAGCCCGGAGCGCGCTGACGAGCGCCGGGCTCGACGAGGACCGCTGGAATAACCTGTCGAACCAGCTATCCGGCGGTCAGATGCAGAGGGTCGCGATCGCACGGGCGCTGGTCAACGATCCTTCGATCATCCTGGCTGACGAGCCGACCGGGAACCTCGATACGAAGACCGGACGCAGAGTGCTTGATGCTTTCGAGAAGCTCAATAGCGAAGAAGGCAGGACCATCATCCTGATAACGCACGATCGGGAAGTTGCCGAACATGCCAGGAGGATCATCTCCATACGCGACGGGGTGATAATCGAAGACAGTGCAAACAGGCGCTAAGCCGGGACGGACGATGGAACGGCGCGCCTTTTGGGATAAATTACTTTTTACTAACAAAATGCTGATCAGGGACCTGCTAAACGAAACATATTCCGCGATCGTCCTCAATAAGGCTCGTTCAGGCCTGACAATCCTTGGTATCGTGATCGGTATCGGCTCGGTCATCGCTATGATCTCGATCGGCCAAGGGGCGCAGAATAGCATAGAGTCGAGCATCCAATCGATCGGTTCGAACCTGCTCATGATCATGCCCGGTTTCCAGAGGGGACCGGGATCGCAGGTCAGCGCCGGCCGCGGCAGCGCCCAGACGCTGACCAGCGAGGACGCAGATGCGATCAAGGAGAAGATCGCCCTGGCCAAAGCCGTCGCCCCCGACGTTTCCCGCCGCTACCAGATTACCGCTAAGGGGCAGAATACCAATACCGAGGTCATTGGCACGGTTCCTGAATACTCGGAAGTGCGCAACGTCCAGATAGACAAGGGCTCGTTCATCAGCAGCCAGCATATCCGCAATCTTGCGCGCGTCGCCGTGCTCGGCCCGACGACCAGAGATGATCTGTTCGGTAGCGGGGCTGAAGCGATCGGCCAATCGATCCGTATCAACGGCGTAGCTTTCAATGTGATCGGCATAACGAAAACGAAGGGCGGAACAGGCTTCGGGAACCAGGATGACCGGATCTATGTACCGATGACGACTGCCCAGCGTTATCTTGCCGGCGGGGACTATGTTTCCACGATCAGCGTGCAAGGCCGGGACCAGTCATCCCTCACGGCTATGCAGGAGGACATCAGCCAGCTGCTCATGGCCAGGCACAAGATCAAGGATGCGACCCAGGCCGATTTCCAGATCTTGAACCAGGCCGATATCGTTGCCACGGCCTCCTCGGTTACCGGTACATTCACGATCCTCCTGGGCGCGATCGCAGGAATTTCCCTGATTGTCGGAGGCATCGGTATCATGAATATGATGCTGACGAACGTGACCGAGCGCACCCGCGAGATCGGCCTAAGGAAAGCTATTGGAGCGAAAAAAGGCAATATCAGCACGCAGTTCCTTGCCGAATCGATCATGCTGACCTTCCTCGGCGGGCTGTTCGGCATCCTGCTCGGCTGGCTCATCTCCCAGGGCGTGTCAAGGTTCGCCAGCATCGCAACCGACATCACCATGTCCTCGATCGGACTGGCTTTCGGGGTTTCAGCCGCGATCGGCATAATATTCGGATACTACCCTGCAAAGCGGGCGGCGCGGCTCAATCCGATCGACGCTTTGCGCTATGAATAATATTATTAATGATATTTATGAAAACGATCACTTTACCAGTCTTCATCGCCGTAGTCATCATCATCGGCGCAGGCTCGTTCTATGGCGGCCTAGTTTACGGATCGAGGAAAAGCGGCGGCGCGAACAACGCTAATTTCTCGCAAAACCGCCGGCCTGGCGGCTTCCAACAGGGCAATTTCCAGGCAAGGAGAAGCGGGGCGAACGGTAATTTCGTGAGCGGCAAGATCGTCAAGAAAGACGACACCAGCCTGACACTCGAGATGCAGGCCCCGGAAACCGGCTCGAAGCTCGTCCTGCTCACGCCCGGCGTCCAGGTGATGAAGACAGCATCCGGATCCTTGAGCGACCTGGCGGTCGATGAGAGAGTAACCGTCATCGGCACTTCAAACCAGGATGGCAGTCTGACAGCGCAGTCGATCCAGCTAAGGCCGGAAGGCTCCGGTCCGAGAGGTTTTGGCTCGGGTGACGGAGCTGATCGCCAGGTGCCTGGCAGATAAAAAATATCCTAGCAACGCAACCCCACAAATAAACAAGCCTCGAAAAACGAGGCTTGTTTATTATCGGAAATTCTAGCCTGCTAAACCGCTTTTCAAAGAATATTGATAACTTCGGCTTCAATCTGCTTATCCTTGTTTATCCGGCCTTCGATGATCAGATTCTGACCGGCTTTGATCGCCGCGATGCCAGTCTCGACCCCCTTGTCGAAAATCCTGGTCTTGGCCTGTGAAACGACGATTTGTTCCTTCGCGCTATTATCAAAAATCGTGATCCTGTTTTCCTCGGACCTCAACACCGCTCCGAAGATCCGTAAACCGGATTTTTTTGCGCCAAGCGCTTGTTTCGGCTGGACGGCTCCGGGCATGAATGCCTGACCGGTGAACATGTCTCCCGCGGCGGCGGGACAGAAAGCGTTTTTCGCCAGGCGTCCGCCATGATATTTACCCGCCCCTGCGCCGATCGCGATCCCGGAAACGAATACGAACAGAAGGAGCGCGAGCAGGACGAGGATTCGCGTAAGGCTGTACGGAAAGCTCGGACAGCAAGTGTCCTTGGCGGGCTTTCCGTTCTGCTTGCTCTTTTCCATATATATGAGAAATGAATAAGTTATGAAAATTATACCATAATTTTTGATCGAAGACAAAGCCGGGCATCATCGATTAAGCGGACAGATATGCTATAATGAAGTAATAAAGCGTTGTTATGCAGCTAGTCTTGCCGGAAGTACCCCTATCGATCATCGTCCTGGCCTCGCTGGCCGGACTCGCCACCTGCCTCGGCTCCCTGGCCGGCTGGCTGTTCATGCGCAATAACCGGGTCTTGGATTTCAGCTTGTCTTTCGCAGGCGCGATCATGACTCTGATCGCGCTATTCGATCTGTTCCCGGTCATCCGCCGGGATACCAGCTTGATCGCGGCAGTCTTATCGATCTTTGGCGGCGCGGTTTTGATCTATCTGTCCGGTAAATTCATTCCGCATGTCTTGCCGGTCAAGCGCGCCTCCGGCCGGAATAACCGGTTTGTTCCTGCCCTGTCCTTGATGCTGGCGGCCGGCATGCTCATCCATGACCTGCCGGAAGGCTTTGCCATCGCGAATGCATATTCTGCATCGGCGCCCCTTGGCACGCTGGTCGCGTTCGCACTTTTCGCGCATAACCTGCCGGAAGGCTATATCCTATCGCTCGCTGCCCGGAACAACGGCGCTTTGAGCGCCTATGTCATCCTGCCATTCCTGTCGACTGCTTCGACCCTGCTCGGCGCCCTGCTCGGCAGCCGCTTCTCGTCCGTCTGCCCTTCGGCCTTCCCCCTGCTGGCAGGCATCGCCGCCGGATCCATGCTTTATATCAGCGTCAACGAATTGCTCCCGGCCGTTGCCCGGAGAAAAAGGTGGCTCGAACTGCTCGCGGGCTTGGTGGCGGCAAGCGCGGTCCATATCATCCTGGAAGCGCTAGTCTGATACGTTTTATATAAAACCGGGCAAGGCATAATTTAAACACCCCGCAATCTGCGGGGCGTTTTCAGGTCTGTAACGACTCCGATAAAATCTTCTAAGAATCTGGAAAAGCGCTCCGCCCGGCTCAAGGCAGGCATTCCTCGCGCATAAGCGCCCATTCTTCGCATTCCTTGCCTCCAGGGAAGACGCAATAGCCTGTCTGCGAGCCGTCTCCTGCAGTGCGGATCTCGACGCGTCCGCCCAGCTGTTCGCAATTCGCTGATGCCGGATTGGCGATACCGGTACTGCCGCGCCCGCCCTGCTCCTCTGGTTTGCCGGCGGAAGGCGCGGAGCTAGCTGTCTCATTGCTCGCTTTGCAATCCTGGGGACAATTCGCGGCAGTTTCGGAGCAAGGACAACCGACAGCCATGCAAACGGTCTCCTGGCAAGCCCCGTTGCCGCATTCGTCCTGGCAGGCCTCCTCTTCCGCCTTGAATATTATCTCTGTAGCCGGCAGGGCTTGCCTGGCGCGTTCGAGTTCTTCAGCCGAAATTTTATTTCCGGACAGGTCGAGCTCCTGAAGGCTTTTGAGCGCTAAGAGCGGAGCCGGGATCTCTTTAAAGGAATTTCCGGCGAGATTCAGCACGGCGAGATTGCCCAGGTTGGCAATCTCATTCGGCATCGTATCGATCGAGTTATGGGAAAAATCCAGCTTCTCAAGCAGGGGAAGCTGGCCGATCTCGGCCGGTATCCCCGTCAGGCTGTTATAGCTTGCGTCGATCTCTTTGACGTTTTTGAGCTTGTTGATCTCGGCTGGCAAGGCTCCGGTCAGGCTGTTGTGCGATACGACAAAGCGCGCGACCTGCTCGCGATTCTCGAACATCTCGGTTTTGAGCGCCGTTAAGCCCTGGCCTCCTAGATTCCATTCTTCCGATCGGCTTTCTCCCGCGCCGCCGTTGCGATTACCGCCTGCATCTTTTATGCCTGTTTCACTGCCGCCCCTGATACAGCCGGATAAAATCACAGCCGCGGAAAGGATGATCAAAACCAAGGTGCTTTTCTTCATATGATTTGGATTAATTCGATGTATAATCATCATACACTGGCTTTGAAGAAATGCAACAGGCCTGGCAGTTAAAGGACCAGGCAGGCAGTAAGCTATTCCAACCGGCAGACGGCCGTGAGCTGGGCAAGGTCCGCCAAGGTCGAGGTCGCTAGCCGGCCTTCGTTCAGGCGGTACATGATCGCCTGCGGATCCTCGACATGCTCCAGCCCGAGCGCGTGTCCGAGCTCGTGGGCGAGCACGCGCTTGAGCATCTCGCGGTCGTCGAACTGATAGATGACGATCTCGCGCCTGCCGCCCGCTTCGCGGTACAAGCCTTCCTGGAATTCTCCGCCGGCTTCGCCGCCGATCCGGTTGTATTCCTTGACGTTTAAATTGAGTTCGCGCGCGAGCCGGTTAAGCGCGTCGACGACCGCATTAGCCTCGCGGACCAGGGCATTGGCCTCCTTGCCCTCCGCGTTGATCCTGCCGGCCGCATCCTTCAACCGCGCCACCTCTTTCTCGAGCCGCGCGAATTGCTTCGGCGGCGCGCCGCCCCGCCGGTTCCAATCATCGACCTCGCGCTCGTACGAAGCCTTGTCTTGTTCGTATTCCGCTGTCAGCGCCGCGACTGCAGCATTCTTTTCATCGATCCGAGACGCCAGCGATTCGTATTCACCCTTGAGCGCGTCGTAGCTCTCTTTGCCGCTCGTGATCGTCAATCCGAGCTCCTTTAAGATGTCGGTCGATTCCTGCCGGCTGTCATATGCGAGGCTGACCGCGATGCCGTTATCCGGCGCGTAGTAAAACAGCTCCCTGCCCGCCGCCTGCTCCCAGACATTTTCAGCCCCGGCCAAGAGGCCTTTCAGCTCGTCATCGGTTATCTTGAACCGGCTGTCGATCGCGGCGACATGGTATCGAAGCGGCCTTGAACACGGCCGTTCGACCAGGCGGCGGATATTTTCTGCCGCCCTTGGATACAGACCGGAAAAATACAGTGCTCCAAGAAAGACCGCGCTGGAAAATATTATTGTAAAAACTGCTTTGAAAATGGCTCTAATCATTAGATTATCGATAGATTATCGATTTGAGGGTTGTGGAAAAATATAATTCTGCCATTTCTCCCTCTTCCCTTTTCATGATTCTTTATACTTTATACATGATTCATTGTTCTTAATCCTTTATTCTTAATTCATATATTCTGCATTATACATACTACATACTACTTATTACATGCTACCTTCGCATGCTGAACTCGCACCCGCAATAATCCTGCCGGTAAAGTTTAAGTTCCCGGGCCAGCTCGCAGGAGCGTTTGAAGCCGTCCTGCTGTTTGAAATCCCGTTCGAGGAAAAGGACGCCGTATCGCTCAGAAAGCTCCCTGCCGATCGCGATGATGGCGCGTGCGTCCTTATGCGGGCTGACGGTGAGGGTAGTCGCGAACGCATCGTACTTGTTGTCGCGGGCGTACCTGGCCGCCCTTGCCAGGCGCAGGCGGATGCAGATGCGGCACCGCTCCCCGCGCTCGGGATCGTTTTCATGCCCCCGGACTTCCTTGAGCCAGGCGGCATGGCCTTGTTCGTAACTGCCAGCTGGACTGATGATCAGCTTGATACCCGTTACGCCCGCAATCCTTTCCGCTTCCTCGAGCCGCCTACGATAT
>CAYTAV010000021.1:17461-19227 GCA_964435875.1 uncultured Gammaproteobacteria bacterium | reverse complement strand
GGCGTTAATCGAATAATATGAATCGATTTCCGCGTTTACTCCCCATAAGTACCATATTTTTAAGCGCTTGGCAAAAGAAGCGTCTATTTGTCTACATATGCGCGAGCTAGAACAGCAGGTCATGGATCAAGTCGCGAAGGCGCGCAATATACTAATCGTCATTCCGGGATCGGAAAACGGCGATAGCATCGCGAGCGCTCTCGCTCTTTTTTTATTCCTCAAGAAATCAGGCAAGGACGTGGAGATTATCCGGTCGGGAGCGGCAAGGTCTGTACAGACAGCGTTCCTTCCTTCATCCGAAGCCGTAAAAGAATATGCCGGCGCGCTCCAGAAATTTATTATATCGCTCGACCTTCGGGAAACAAAGGTCTCCGAGGTAAAATACGCAATCGAAGGCGACAAGCTGAATTTTATAATCGTGCCAAGAGGGGGGTTCTTCACGCAGTCTGATATTACTTCTTATTCGGGCGACTTCAAACACGACCTCATTTGCACGATCGGCGCCCAAGATCTCGATTCGCTTGGGGAAATCTATGAGAAAAACACTGAATTCTTTTATAAAACGCCGCTGATCAATATCGACATTTCAAGCGCGAACGAAGAATTCGGGCAGATTAACCTGGTCCGAGTCACCGCGGTCGCCTGTTCCGAGATAATTTACTCGCTTTTCGAAAGTTCGAAAGACATCCTGATCGACGAGGATACCGCCACTTGCTTGCTTGCCGGTTTGATAATAAAGACAAAGAGCTTCAAGATCCCGACAATCACTCCCCAGTCGCTCGAAGCGGCTGCCAGGCTGATCGAGCTGGGAGCGCGCAGGGAGGAGATCGTCAATCATCTCTATCGTTCGCGCTCGATGAATTCGCTGAAACTCTGGGGCCGGGTTCTCGCGCGGCTCGCTGGCAATTCGGACAATTCGCTCGTCTGGTCAGCGCTGACCGAAGTCGATTTCTCTAAAACTGGGGCCAGCGAAGACGACCTGCTGGAAGTCGTCGATGAAATGGTCGTCAATATTCCTCAAGCAAAGGTCATCGTTTTGCTTTATGAAAAAAGCATGCAAGAAGGCGCTCCTTATACGAACGGCTTAATATATACGATGCGCAATATCGACGCAATTGCGCTAACCCGGCCTTTCAATCCGACGGGTTCGCGACGCCTCGCTCGCATCTCTCTCGCCTCCCCCCTGCAGAACGTTTCCAACGATCTTACCGCGCATATTGACGCCTTCTTGTCCAAGCTTGGCGAATGACTAAAGCGACCTTGCACCTATCCCACATAAAATCACAGCTGGAAAAACCAGCTGTGATTTTATGTGGGCATACTCCGGCTCGAACGGAGGACACGCGCGATGTCAATCCCGAGGACTCGGGACTCCTAACCAACTGAGCAAAGATTCTTGTAGAATATTTTATTTTTCTGATTCTTTAAGAATTTTTCCCGGTTAAGCGCCTCCCTCCTCGTTCCGTAAGGCTCTAGATGCATCAGCACCCAACCGCCGGGATATTTCGCTGTATATTTCGAAAGGCCCGAGTTGTACTCAACTATCATTTTGGAAATATCAAATGTCTGTCCGATATAATATTTATCAAATCGACTGTTATAAATGATGTAAACAGAATACATAAAATGTGGGCATACTCCGGCTCGAACGGAGGACCTCCACGATGTCAACGTGGCGCTCTAACCAACTGAGCTATATGCCCTTGCTTGATGAATTGTAACGGGCCCGCTCTCCACGATGTCAATCCCGAGGACTCGGGACTCCT
>CAYTAV010000021.1:0-17361 GCA_964435875.1 uncultured Gammaproteobacteria bacterium | reverse complement strand
TGAATTGTAACGGGCCCGCTCTCCACGATGTCAATCCCGAGGACTCGGGACTCCTAACCAACTGAGCTATATGCCCTTGCTTTATGAACTGTAACAAGTCCGCTCTCCACGATGTCAATCCCGAGGACTCGGGACTCCTGACTAGCCAAATCGCGAATTAAACGTTGATAATGGCATGAGGCTAAGTCCTAATATAATATATATAATAATAAATTTCAATATCAGTACTCAAAAATCAAATCGCGGTTCTTCGGTTTAACACTGTGCTCCAGGATGGATTTGAACCATCGGCCCTCCCGCTCGATAGCGGGATGCTCTAACCAAAACCGTCATTCCTCGGCATAACACTGTGCTCCAGGATGGATTTGAACCATCGGCCCCTGCTTTATAAGAGCAGTGCTCTAACCGCTGAGCTACTGGAGCCTTTTGCTAATCAACCATTCAATATATCGTCTACTTTTTTTGCTCTTAATTTCCTTTTCCCTCTTAAAAGCATCAATTTTATCTGTATACTCCTCTTGATAAACGATTATCCAGGGTTTACTACGACTTGTATATCTGCAATTATGACTATTATGCTCCCGAAGCCTCCTTAATAAATTATCGGTTGTTCCGATATAAAAGCTGAAGTTTTGTTGACTTTGTAGAATATAAAAATAATACATAGCTATCGATCCTCCCGCTCGATAGCGGAATGCTCTAACCGCTGAGCTACTGGAGCCTGTCTTATGTCAGCTACTTTGCAGATCCCAGGTCTATCATCAGCTATCCAGTTCTTTAAAAATATGTTCTGGAAACTGGCCTGGCGGATGCGCGGATGCTTGGAGGTCTTTAAATATCAAAAAAGAGCCGGATAATAAGCCCTTCATTATGATAGCTATTTAAATAATATAATAGACAGGAAAAATACGCAATTATTGACATAATAAAATACTTATGTTATAATAAACAGAATTTTTAAATTTATTCCTTTTTATGAAAAAATTTGCACACTATTTGTCTGTTATTTCTGTAGCAATAGCGATTTTTGCTTTCTATGGGTCAACTTACCGGACCTTGGCGGAAGCTGATGATATCTCCCCGGCTTATTATTACCTCGAAGCAGTTCCAGGCGAAGCGATGGATAGTGTCTCATTAAGATTGAAGATGAATACTGGTGGACGCCCGGTCAACGCGGTCCGGACCGTGATAACTTACGACCCCGCGATGGTTGAAGCAGTACAGTTGCAGGCGGATGGACCTTGCGAGATTTTTCTCGAGCAGATAATCGACAATGATAACGGCAGGCTGGTCCTAAGCTGCGGCGTGCCAAACCCCGGATTCTCCGGCGACGGCGAACTGGCCGAATTCATTTTCTCAGTAAAGCAAAAAGGCTGGACGGATTTCGCTTTCGATAACGGCACGATGATGCTTGCCAATGACGGATATGCGACCGATATCATGGAGATGTCTTTCGGCAAGGTCTTGATTACTGAATAACCCGATCCCTAGCACAAAAGCGAGGCCGGCGGGGCAAACCGCCGGTCTTTTCATTTTAAAATTTCCGTTACGTCGCGAAAGCTGAACGGATCCTCCCATGAAGAGAAATAATTCCTGTCTTCCAGGAGATCGATATCGGAGTTGAAATACTTCTTGAATACGAGCCTGTAATTATTCACTGGAGTCAGCGAATCATGCAAAAGCGAATAATCCCTATCCGAAAAATAAATCGCGTTCAGGTTGTGCATCCGCTCGAAAACGACATCATCGCTCCCTTCCTCAAGGTCGAATTCCATCCCCGGACCATGGTCGCTCTGAAGAAAAATAACCTGGCTCGACGAGGCGACCAGCGAATCAAGCAATTTCGTAACTAAAACGTTCGTGAATTTCAGCTGGCCGAGGTATTTCTGGCGGCAATCGTCAT
This sequence comes from uncultured Gammaproteobacteria bacterium, assembly GCA_964435875.1. Lineage (GTDB taxonomy): Bacteria > Patescibacteriota > Patescibacteriia > Patescibacteriales > CAYTAV01 > CAYTAV01. The sequence continues at coordinate 15,458 of CAYTAV010000021.1, read as the reverse complement.
CTTTATAAGATATATCGCCGGGCTTGGACGGCTGCATGAGCGCGCGGCTGTTGCAGTGTCCGACCTCCCAGATGCTGTTAATTCTGCCGTCCTCGCTGAATACGTAGGGCGAATGCGGCAGAAGGACGTGCGCGAAAACGGCTTTCGGACGCGGATCCTTCCTGACCTCGGTAAGCACGTTGAATACGTAACGGATCATCTTAAGATTCTCTCCGGAGAACAGATCCATATCGATGAAATACATAACGGTCGGGATCGGCGTTGTCCCGACGAGAAAATCGGAAAATTCGCCGAGCGCCGTGAATGGATTATAATATTTATCCGCGCCGGTTATTTCCGTTCCGTTGTAGCCGGTAGAAAACGCGACGACCTCGTAGCCCTGCTCACGCAGCTTGCGGAAAGCCAGGCTGTCTTTGATCAGCTTCTCAAGGTTCTTTTTCGTCATGGCGCTTCCCTGCAATTCATCAATATTTTGGACATAATCCATGTTCAATGCGGATGAAACGGATAAGAGCGTAAGCGTATAATTCGAAGTGCTTTTATCCGCATAATAGAAACCCTTTGATCTTAAATAATCATAAAAACCGGCATTATCATAATCGAAGTTTTTTTCCAGCACTTTCCCGCCAGCATAACTGTCAAGGATTATGTAATAGATGTCGGGTTTTTGTGTTGTTGAGCTGGCAGCAATCGCATCCGTCCTTACGGCGCTTGCCTGCTGGTCTGCCAATAAATCAAAACCTGCGCTTACCAGCGGCATGACAACTAGGACGATCGATGCGGAATTAAGGAATATTGTAGCGGCCGCCAGTTTTGGCCTGAAAACTACGATAACGACGAACACTGTCATGAAGATCATCAAGTAAAGAACCATCAGGTAGATATTCTCGGCCTGCTCGTTCTTAAGCAAGGTCGAGATATGACCGAACGAGAAAAATAACGCTAATGCGGCCGATCCCAGGAATGCCGATCGCTTGTTGTCGCGGATCAAGAGATAAACGAAAGCCCAGCCTAATATCGCGCAAAACAGGACGAAAACCACTGCTGGCACTGCTTCGACAGCCCGCATCTCGTCAAAATTATGGCTATAAAGGAATAATACTGGCGCTAACGCAAAAAAAAGCGGATGCCAAGGCTTATGCATCATATTATTGCATGGCAAAAGAAAAGATATCAAGGCCGTTTGTTCCCGGCTGATCAGTTGGCAATATCTTGCCCTTTATTTTTTCTATCCGACCCTTTCCCTGAAAAGAAATCACGGACCCCTGCCTTAATCTTCCTGTAATAGACCTTCATAGTAAACAAACCCCCGAGAAAAGCGCCGATGACGATTTGGAAAATAAAGCTACCACTGCCCGGGTCAAGATATGCAGATGCTCCCGACGGGACTGATAACAAATAAGCCGCCAGAAAAAAAAGCGCTGCCCCTGAATAATCCCTCATATATCGGTTTATTTATAATGAATATCTTAGGATCATTCTATCATAGTTATCCGGACAAAAACAGCTGTTTGTGAAACGGGCATTACAGCAATCTTGCGCCCGGCTCATCCAATGTCCTTATCCCGCCGCGGATAGCGCCTCCCTTAAATCATTGAAGCGTCTTCACCATTGACTTTTAGGCTTTTTTCCATTATTATGTCCTCATACGTTTTCTTGCTCGATAACGTGCAGAAATTCCCAGGCGGAGCTAGCGGTGTGCGCGCCAACTACCCCGGATGGGCAATAAACGCACAGGCGAGAAAGAGTGCGTTGTTTTTACTAAATAGAATTGTGTCAAACTATGAGTACAAAATTGTATGTTGGCGGGCTTCCGTATTCAAGCTCCGAGGATTCCCTTTCAGCGGCATTCTCGCAGGCCGGGACAGTAGTTTCAGCCAAGATCATCACTGACCGCATGACCGGTCGCTCGAAAGGCTTTGCCTTCGTTGAGATGGGTTCCGAAGACGAAGCCCGGGCTGCGATCGATATGTGGAACGGGAAGGAATTCGAAGGCCGGACACTGACTGTTAACGAGGCCAGACCTATGGAGGAGCGCCCCGCCCGCAGAGGGAATTTCCAGAGCAGGGGAAACCACGGCTTCGGCAACAATTAACCTTATACCGATCAGAAAAAAACAGGGTGCGCACAGCCCTGTTTTTTGTTTGAAAAAACTCCCGGTAGACGCCGGGAGCTTATTATGAGCAAATTTGCCTGACTTACACCTAAACCCTCATAACTAGGCTTGTAAAGCAATTTATTCGCTTTGGCAAAAAGCCTTGAATGACAAGAATTCCTTGTAGGTCATCCCTGGCATGCCGATCGGGTATGGACGATACGTACCGTGGGAATCCGAGCCGGCAGTTTGCTTTAGATTGAAGCGCTTGGCGATTTCTGAAAACAGGGTTTGCTGGTTCGGTGTATGGCATGAATGGAAGGTTTCGATACCGGATAGGCCGTGGTCGACCAGCAGTTTGAGCAATGCTAAGAATTCTTCATAAGCGTGCTCGCAGGATCCCCAACGCATGCTATATAGCAGGCCGGGGTGAGCAAGGACCGCCTTGCCCCCAGACTCCCTGATCGCCTGGACTGCGCTCAATGCATCTAAGACCCTTTTGTCGGAATAGAACTCTTCCGGAACTAGCATGCCGTTAGACTGGACATACTTCCGGTTGATGCTGTCGATGCTCCTACGAGTTTCGCCAGCGGCGGCATGGATAATCTGCCACGGATAAATACAAGGACCTGAAGCACCGGTAGCGTTACGGACATTTTCCACTGTCAAGGCGATCTCTAAATCGATATTCAACCTCTTGATCAAGTTTAAGCTAAGATCATTAACTGCTTCGCGGTTAGACTCCATCGCCTTTTCAGCTTTTTCGATTTTTCCCGGCTCGTATCCATATCCCAGAATGTGCACGAACAGGATATTCCCAAATCTTGTTTGGAAAAACGCTGATACTTCGGAAGCTAGCATGGTTTCGATCCCTAGTTCAACTGCCAACTCCCTAGCTTCATTTGCCCCTGACAATGTGTCATGATCCGTTTTGCATAAAGCCTTGACTTTCTCGCTTTTTGCCCGCAAGAAAAGGTCTTCAATACTCTCCGAGCCATCGGAACGAGTTGTATGGGCGTGCATCCCGACTTCATTGCCGTTTGACGATACCATCGCATCTCCCCGCAGTTAGTTTTTATATCTTTTCCAGACTAAAAAATATCCTTTATTTATAATTTGAATGAACCGTAATCTTTGAAATTCTATCATAACAGTAAGCCGCCCGCTTGTAAATATTCCAGCGCATTATAATTGGATATATTGGCAGGAATAATAACGTTATACTGCGTGAACAATTTATGCTATAATACTGCCATGGATGCTGTGATAGAAACCACGATTTTCGGGCAGGGCGCGCATCTTATCGGGGCGATCGACGAGGCCGGACGCGGCCCGCTAGCCGGACCTGTGGTCGCTGCCTGCATAGCGATAACTCATGATTTTGATTTCGCACAAGCCCGGAATTTGGGAATAGACGACTCGAAGAAACTTGCGCCCGGCACTCGGGAAAGATTGTATGAAGAAATTTTCTTGCTTGCGGAAAATGTCGGTATCGGAATTGCCAGCGCGGAAGAGATCGATGCAATTAATATCTTGAATGCGTCCCTTCTCGCTATGCGACGAGCCGTATTATCCCTTGGAAAAAGGCCCGACATGCTCTTAGTTGACGGAATCAACACGATTCCCGGGCTAATTTCTCCTCAAATTACAGTCAAGGGTGGCGACTCCAGAGCCTTGTCGATAGCCGCCGCATCGATAATTGCCAAAGTCGCGCGCGACAGGCTGATGCTAAAAATCGATATCGAATATCCCGCTTACGGATTCGCCAAACACAAGGGTTACGGCACAAAACAGCATCTCGAGCGCCTCGTCAAACTAGGACCTTGCCCTGAGCACCGTAAAAGCTTCCGCCCGCTAAATAAAACGGGCTGCTTCCTCAGTAACAAACGCCATACATATGCAATCTCCTCCAACAACAATAATGACGCGCACTGTCCTGCTTGATCCCGCCTGGATCCTCGGCCAGTGCCATGTTGCCGAAGGGATGCGCGTAGCCGATTTCGGCTGCGGATCGACCGGTAATTTCCTCTTTCCGCTGGCCCGCATCGTCGGAAGCCGCGGAAAAGTCTATGCCGTCGACGTGGTTAAAAGCGTTCTCGACAATATCAAAAAAAGGGCGCTGGACGAAAGGTTCGATAATATCGAGACTGTCTGGAGCGATCTAGAGAAGTTCGGGGCGGCTAAAATCGAATCCGGCAGTCTCGATGCCGGCGTTTTCTCGGGGGCTCTTTACCAGATGAAAAACCGCCCTGAAGCTTTGCGTGAATCTTCGCGCATGCTGAAGAAGGGGGGCAGGCTCGTAGTCGTTGAATGGAAGTCTATATCAGCGCCTTTTGGCCCGGATGTAAATATCCGGCTGAAGCCCGACCTGCTTATGACTGTGGCCTCCAGGATCGGCCTTACGACGATCGATAGATTCGATGCCGGGCCGTATCATTATTGCCTGGTATTTGAAAAAATTTAAAACCGGCACTTGAAAAAAACCGTGAAGCCTGCTAAAACCATAATGAAACGGACAATCCCGGCGAAAAAGGAGGCTATTAACTGAAATCTTATGCAAAAATTCATCAGCCCGTCTTTCTGGTTTAACTTGAATCCTGGCCCCCTGGTTCCTCTTGTCCAAAAGCTCCTGGTTGCGAAGCTGGTTGTATTAATACTTGCTTCGGTTTTCTTGTTGCTAACAAAAAAAAGGTACTCAAAATCTCTTTTTCGAAAAGTTTTCAAGCGCCTAGCGAACGTCTTCATAACTAATTCGATACTAGCCGCGTTTTATCTATTTTTCACTTACGAATCGATCCCCTTCTTCAGCGCACGCTTCTGGCTGATTATCTGGTTCGGGGCAATGGCGGTCTGGCTTTATCTCATTCTGTTAGACGTTTTAAAAATACCGGATTTGCGCAAGAATGCCGAACGCGAACAGATTTACAAGAAATATATCCCGTAAGACCCCTCTTGCGGGCCACAACCTTTCCGTGGGTTCCTTCGGCGAACAAACAGCCTGCGATTACCTGCGCCGCAACGGCTACCGCATCATCGCCAGGAACGTCAAAATGAGCTATCGGGAGATCGATATTATAGCGTCCGAAAAACGGACGCTTGTTTTTATCGAAGTTAAGACGCGGACATCGCACCTCCTGGGGGGTGCGGAATACGCGATTGGTGTAAAAAAGATGAAACTGTTCAAAAAAGCTGTCGCTCAATATCTGGCGCGTGAAAATGAACTTGGCTGTACGGATTTCAGGGTCGATTTCATCGCGATCGATATCGATCTCTCAAAGAAGACCAAGCGCCTCGCGCATTACAGGGACGTTTCCTGAGAAGGTGTCTGCCGCCTTCCCGCCGGGACAGGCCTTAAAAGCCGGTGTCGGCCGGTTGACTATTAGGGTAAAATGATGTAAAAAAATATAATAAAATAATGCGGGTAATTGCTTAAAGCATAAGCAACGCTCGTATTACAAGCTCTTTGTAACGCGTTACAAAACCTGGTCCAGGCGCCACGGGATTATAAGTCCCGTGTGCAGGACTGGCTAAGCGCTCTTTACAATATTGCCATAAAGCAAGCAAAGGTCGAACTCGTTCGTTTCGAACAAAGGAGGGATGACATATTGTGTTTCTTGCCGCTGTGCACGCACCCGATCAACGGAATATGTGCAAGCGATATTGCGGCCAAGAAACATAAGGAATACTACCCTTATTAAGTAACGACTATTGGCATAATATGGGATATGTAAAGAAACTATTCTTTACCTTTTTTCTCTCAATCTGCGCCGTCTTGGCTTTCGCGCACGCATCCCAGGCTCAGAGCGTCCCTACTCCGTTGATCCGTTCGATCGCGAGCGGACCTGTCGAAACGGGATCGAGGCCTGTAATCACCGGTGAGACAGCGACGAATACGGAAGTGCTGTTTTATGTTGACGGGACTTATGCTGGAATGGCGGATGTGACCGGTCCATATTACGCACCGGAGTTCGTTTACCGGCAACCTTTCGAGCTTGTACCCGGAGAGCATAGGATCATGGCCATCGCCCGCGATCTGACATCCCTGGTGCTTTCCCCGCCAACGCGCGAATTCGCGATCACGGTTTCGGCGCCTTACACCGAGCCTGAATACCCGGGAAGCTCAATCCCCGCCCCGACGATCATAACCCCGGAAGAGGGATCGACAGTCAGCGATGACCGTCCGCAGATCACCGGATTTACGGAAAGCGGGACGAACGTCGAGATCTATCTCGACGGAGAGCGCGACGGCGAGACCGGGACGCTGACCCATGAATCAGGAACAGCCCACTTCGAGTATACGTCAAAAATTCTCGCGCCGGGAAAACATGAAGCCGGAGCGGTCGCAAAAGACGCGGAAGGCCGCCGGAGCTTGCCTGCGCATCCAACCAGCTTTGATGTCGAGCATCCGATTCCTGCACCAACCCTGGTAAGCGCTGTCAAACGCAAAGCCAATGACAGCCAACCGCTGGTCACGGGCTTGGCCAAAAACGGTTCTTACGTCCGCGTATTCGTCGACGGGCGCCTGGACGGAGAATTCGAGGTTGAGCCCCACGTATCCGGAACCGCGTCTTTCGCTTACCGTATCGCCGAACCGCTGTCACCAGGAATGCACGCCATCTATACTACCGCCGTAGCTGCAACCGGGAAAGAAAGCATCTGGTCGAACTCCCTGCGCATCGAAGTGGCAAGCCGATATGCAGTTTACTACGCTCCATCGGGTCAAACCGCAAATGAGCCTGCGTCTCCCCGTCCTTCCGAAGAAGCTGTAAGCGGCGAAGAGAAACAGCCGGTTTCCGGAGAAAAGATTATCAAGCCGCAGACCGAAGAAGAGAAGCAAGCTGATGAAAAATCTCGCTTAAGCGATATCTTGGAAAAGATCGGGGTTAGGAGCGCGACTTCACCGGAAGAAGAAGCGACAACCAGCGACTCGCAGGAGAATCGGAAAAAACTGAGCCTGATAATCTTCCTTGTGTTCCTTGTCGGCGTGATCGCCTGGATCTTCTGGGTCAACCGGGAACTAGTCAAGGAAAGAAAGCGAATCGAAAACGAAAACCGCAACGAACCGGGTCCGAAGACCGGGCCGAACGACAATCAACCTGGCCAATTCAGCTAAAGGGCAAAGGATAAAGGATATACGAGCAAAACCCCGCAGTCGCGGGGTTTTGCATTATTTTGCGATTTTCTAAGACGAGTATATAATGAATTTGGGGTCGAAATGAATATTATAATATAGGAGAAGAAAAAAAGTGTTACATTATCATTTCGACCCCATATTTGCGGGGGAGAAATCCCTTATATTAATTTTTTCCGAAGTCTAAGGGGTTCCTCTCCCGTCCCGAGTGCTCGGGACGGGAGAGGAATGACAAAACAGAGGGTATTTTTCAAGAATCCTTATATATGAGCAAGCAAACTACAATTGATTTTCCTCGCGGATTCATCTGGGGTGCCGCAACCTCTTCTTATCAGATCGAAGGCGGGTTAACGAACGAATGGAGCGAATGGGAGAAATCGGAAGAAAGAAGTAATAAGTTAAAGGTGAAAAGTGAAAAGGAGGGATTCGAATTGGATATGGATGACTTTGTCTGCGGGAAGGCCTGCAATTCATTCGAGCTTTTCAATGCTGATTTGGATTGCCTGAAAAAACTCGGCGTCAATGCCTACCGATTCTCGCTAGAGTGGTCGCGGATCGAACCGGAAGAGGGTCGGTTTGACGAAGCAGGCATGGAGTATTATCGCGATATCGTGCATAATCTGAAGGGCGCCGGCATCGAGCCTTTCGTAACGGTCTGGCACTGGACAAATCCCCTTTGGCTCGCCCGCGACGGGGGCTGGGAGAAAAAGAAAGTTGTCGCCCGCTTTACCCGCTATGCCCGCTATGTGGCGCAAAGCCTTGGCAAGCAAGTCAAATTTTGGGCGACGTTGAATGAGCCGCTAATGCTGATCGGACACGGCTATATGGATGGCAAGTTTCCGCCCAACAGAAAATGGAGCTTCCACCGCGCCTTCCGAGTTTACCGCAACCTGATTGCCGCCCATAAAGCTGCGTACAGAGTTCTGCGTTCGGAAATTCCCGAAGCAAACATCGGAGTAGCTATGACCTCGGGATTCTTTGACGCGCTTAATCGCAACAACTGGGCCGAAAGAATAATAGTAAAGACCGCTGATTATATCCGCAACCACAAACTGATCAGGGACATCGAAGGATGCTATGACTATATCGGGATGAACTATTACCACCATGACCGGCTGACCTGGAAACCCCCTTTTCGCAGGAACGAAGACCTGAAGGTCAACGACTTTGGCTGGGAAGTCTTTCCAGAAGGCATCTATCATGTGATAAACGGATACAAAAAATATAAGAAACCGATCTATATCCTCGAGAACGGAACGTCTGACGCAGATGATGACCACCGCGCGGATTTTATCCACGACCACCTCTTTTATGTCCATAAAGCGATTACGGGGGGCGCGGACGTGCGCGGCTATTTCCATTGGTCGCTCCTCGACAATTTCGAATGGGCGGACGGCTATATGCAGAAATTCGGACTTTTCAAGGTCGATCGCGAGACTTTTATCCGCACTCCCCGCCCCAGCTCTAACTATTACGCGGATATTTGCAAAAATAACCGGATTATGCTAAATTAGCACAAATCGGTAAATTTTGTTCTGCAATTTGAACCTTTCAAACGTTCCAAGAGGAGGAAGAGTAATGGAAGAGGGGCATCAATTAGTACTACCCGAGAAAGGCAACGGCAAAACTGGCAATAACCATGATCTGGGAGAAGCTTTTGATATCCCGGATAAAAACATCGAAGCTACGGCTTATCCATACAACTTCGTCTCTTTCGAGGATTTCGGAAAGCTAACAGCGCGCGAACACTTCGAGATCCAGGCTAACATCCTGAAAAGCAGTCATTTTCTCGGAATTTCGATGCTGGATGAAGAGTTCATAGATTACCACTTAAGTATCATTGCTCATCATGTCGCCGAGGACCGAATCGGCAATCCTCTGATAGTCCTTCCCCCGGGAATCCTTTCGCTTCCCCAGAAGCTCCGGCTCCTCGATATCGCGCTCGGCAAGGAAAACGTGACGTTAGCCGAACACCTGCTCGATGTATGCAGGTTTTCAGCCTGCTATCCGACTCCTTCCATGACACTGCCTTACATGCTCACCGGTATCCGCTTGCACGATCGTACGCTTTTGCGCAAGAAATCGCTGGTCAGCGTCGGAAATTGCCTGCATACATGGCATATGTTCCGCTGGTCAAGGCGCCTGCTATCGCTAGATGATGTCTTAATGTTCCAATATTTCTACCGCCTGCCGATTTCGCTCTGTGGGCGGTCCACGATCTATCGTACGAGAGGCCGCAAGCTGATGTTCCCCGTCCTCAACTACCGTCCGGATGAAGGGAAATACGAGCTGGCGCTCGCCAAGGCGATCGAGCATTGCAGCGAAAGCTTGCTGATCCCCTCCGCCGCCCGTACCTGCTATTGCGACAAAGATTGAACCGTACCTTGCTTGAACAGATTGTCCGGCCCGAGTAAACTCCGGGCTTTTTTATTTCCCGCCCGAATCATGTTAAAATGAAATTAATTATAATTTCAATTTTTGCATTTTATACCATCGCCATGTGGTTCTCCGTCGCGTTGTTCGCATACTTCCTTAATGCCGGCGTCTATGTCGCCGATAAGTTCCTCTTGTCGAAAAAAGTCCATTCGTCAATCGCTTACGCTTTCTTCGTCGGTATCTGGAGCGTCGGCAACGCCGTCCTGCTGTTTGCTGATCCATGGATTCCGGACCTCCACCAACTTGGCGTTGATTTAGCCGCCGGCCTGCTGTTCCTCGTTACTCTGGTCTTCTGGTATAAGGCCCTGCACCAAAGTGAAGCGACCCGCGTCGTGCCGATCGTCGGCGCGCTCGTCCCGGTCTTCAGCCTGATCCTCGGTGCCATGTACCTCGACGAAGCATTAGACGAGAAGGAATTCATCTCTTTCGTGATCCTGATCGCCGGCGGCGCCTTGATCTCGGTTAAAGAAACAAAATTCTATCGTTTAAAGGCATTCTATGCAAAAATCAGATATTTCTTCGGTTCACTGTTCGGCGAGATCCCGGCTGAAGCACGGCCGACCGAACGATTGATCGTCAACTCGACGATTTCGGCCTTTTTTTTCGCCTCGTTCTATATCCTGATGAAATATATTTATACTACCCAGCCGTTCATCGGCGCTTTCGTCTGGTCCCGCTTCGGCTCTTTTCTCGGCTGCATCCTGATACTGCTCGTGCCTTCCTGGTGCGGATCCATCAACGAATTCAAGCACACCGCGAAAAAGCCTAAAAACATACTTTTCTTCCTTTCTGTCCGCCTCTTTGCCGCGCTGGCTTTTATCCTGTTGAATTACGCGATCAGTCTCGGCAATGTCGCATTAGTAAACGCTCTCCAGGGCGTCCAATTCCTTTTCCTGATCATCATCGTCTTCTTCCTTTCATCGCGCTTCCCGCACATCCTCAAAGAAGAAGCCGGGCGCGGCGTCATTCTGCAAAAAATCCTTGGGGTCGCCCTGGTCAGCCTCGGCCTCTGGGTGCTTGTAGTCTGAAAATGGAGGTGCCTATTGAAAAAATGGACCAATAGGCTAAGATGACCCGAATAATGAGGCTATCAAGCAGGCAGGACGCCTAGAAACGAGGCTCGAGAAAGCATGTGCCGCGCCAATCCGAGAGGAGCGAAGAATCTCGAAAGCAATGATTAATATTGGATCCGTCAACCTGACTTTTATAAAATAATCCGTTTTTTAGTCTTAAGCAAAAAGTGGATGCTTCTTTTCTTCTTCATAGCCATATTCTGCATATTCTTTTTTTGGCTCTGTCTTAGGGATCTTGAGCGGGCGATCCTCCTGCTGATCGCCCTTTTACCGGCTTACCAGATCCGGTTTTCTATTCTTGGCATTCCTGCGACCCTGCTCGAATGCATGATCCTGATCGCTTTTGTCGTTTGGTTATTCCGTTATTCGGAAATTTTTCTCTACCTGAAAAACGGGCGGGGGATCCGGGCGTTCTGGAGCGCGCGCCGCGAACGCACTCCATACCCTTTCCGGCACGAACTGTCGATACTGCTGGCCATCGCTTTCTTGTCCGCAGGCGTTTCCGGATTCTCGAACGAAGCCCTCGGCATCTGGAAAGCTTATTTCTTCGAGCCAGCCTTGCTCTATATCATGATTATCAACCGCTTCCATAACCAGTACTTGCGGCTGATCGGGCCGCTCGCCGTTTCCGCTTTCGCCGTTTCCGCTTTCGCAATATTCCAAGCCGCGGCCGGAGGAGTCCTTGTCCCGCCGGCCTTCTGGAACGAGGCCACGCGGCGTGTTACCTCGATTTATCCTTACCCGAACGCCGTCGGGCTCTACCTCGCTCCGATTGCGATGGTGCTAACCGGATATGTTTTTCAAAAGATGTCTAATTGCAGATTACCGATATTTGATAAAATTTTTGGAATTAAAAAGGAAGGAAATGCCGAGAATAACAAATCTCATTGGGAATTGCTATTTATCGCATCCATACCCCTGCTGTCATTGTTTGCCGTCTATTTTGCAAAATCCAAAGGCGCCCTCCTCGGTCTGGGCGTCGCAGGCTTCATTTTCGCTTGTTTAGCCGGACGGAGAACGCGCATCGCCGCCGCGATCATTTTCCTGCTGGCGGTCACAGCGGCGTTGTTTGTCCCTATCCTGCGGGAGAAATCCGTCGAACAGCTTACGTTATCCGGCCTTTCCGGCGAGATCCGGAAACAGCAGTGGCGCGAGACCTGGCAGATGCTCACCGCCTCACCGGACAATTTCATATTCGGAGCGGGGCTGGCCGGCTACCAGTCCGCAGTCAAGCCGTATCATCAAGATGGCATCTTCTATAATAAGGACCGCGATCCGGATTTCCGTCGCAAGATCGTGCTGTTCGATGAGAATTACAAGAGGAAGTACTGGCAGCCGACCGAAATCTATCTTTACCCGCATAATATCTTTCTTAATTTTTGGAGCGAGCTGGGGCTGGCTGGCCTGGTCTTATTTATCTGGTTTTTCGCCAAACTGATGATTTCTAGTTATGGGGCATTCCGGAATCCAGAACCCAGAATCCAAATCTTTTCCAGCGATTACAGATTTATCGCGATCGGGATACTCTGCTCACTCGTAGCCATTATCATCCATGGCCTGGTCGACGTACCATATTTTAAAAATGATCTGGCGGCGATGTTCTGGCTGCTGGCCGCCATGGTTGCCGCTGGCACAATCCGGCCGCTGGAAGCGAAACAGCAATGAAAACCGTTCTGCAAAAACAAATCGCAGCGTCCGGGCTCTGTTCGCGCAGAAAGGCTGGAGAGCTGATCCTCGGCGGCAGAGTAACTGTCAATGGCCGGATCGCGGAGCCGGGGATGCAAGTTACGGCTGAAGACATCATCAAGGTCGACGGCAAAACTATTAAGCCTTCTGCAGAACATGTCTATATAGCGATGAACAAACCCGCCGGCTATACCTGTACGAACAGGAAATTCGGGGGCGAAAAGAATATCTTTGGACTGCTGGGAAGTACGCCGGCAAAAGGCAAGCGTTTGTTCGTCGCCGGTCGGCTCGACAAAGAAAGTCGCGGGCTCATTATCCTGACCGATGACGGGGATTTCGCCTACCGAGCGACCCATCCGAAATTCGGGCATGAGAAAGAATATGATGTAAGAATAAAGAATCATGAATTAAGCATAAAGAATGAATCTGAAATAATTAGACGCTTGAAATCCGGAATTGATATCGGCGAGGGCGATGGCATGGTAAAAGCTAAGAGCATTGAACATTTAGGCGGCGACCGATTCAAGATTATTTTGACTAGCGGGAAAAAGCGGCAGATCAGGCGCATGTTCAGAGCTCTTGGGCATCAGGTCGAAGACATCTTGCGCGTACGAATCGGTAGCCAGAAACTTGGAGGATTGAAAGAGGGCGGATGGAAAGTATTTATTCCCTAGGTTCTGCATGTTTTATAAAGAGCGGCTCTTTGCCGTTTTTTTGTTTGACTAGTATTATCCTAAATGCTAGCATCATTCCAATATGTCCTTTTAACATACGATTATAAAAATCAGCAACCTGACAAGGAGGGGAAAGATGAGCCCTGTAAGCAATGAATTTCTGGCGACCGTCGAGTTTTGCGAAGAAACCTGTCCGGGTTCAAAGATTTTCAAGCTAGTCCTTAGAGCGCCCGAAATCTTTCCTAAAGCCGCTCCCGGACATTTCATCCTGATCGAAACGCTCGCCCAAGGATCATCCTGGCGGCGTCCTTTCTCGATCGCAGAGCAGAATGGCTCGTTCATCACTTGCTACATCAAAGTCGCCGGCCAGAATACACAGATGTATTCTGACCTAATACGCGGTGAAAACGTCCATATCTGGGGGCCGTGCGGAAAACCTATCCCGACAGGAGCTGAGAGCTATCTTCCCCCGGACTTCAATCTTGCGGACAACTACCTGCTAGTCGCGGGCGGTGTCGGTTTTGCGACCTTGCTCCCTTATGCCGAAAGCCTGCTAGCTCTCGGAAGCGATGTAAAAATCCTGTATGGAACGAAATACGATAATGAATTCTTCGGCCTTAACGCGCTAAGGAGATCATGCAGGATCGGGCAGATTACCGAGCATGAAGGCTTGGTGACTGACCTGCTTGAAGAAGAGCTCGCTCAGAACCTTCTCCGTCCCCTGATCGTCGCCTGCGGCCCGATGCCAATGCTGGCAAAGACCGCGCAGATCGCGGATGATTGGCAGGTTCCTTGCCTTGTCGTCCTGGAAGAGCGGATGGCTTGCGGATCCGGAGCGTGCAAGGGCTGCGCGGTTTTAGGCCGGGACGGCTCGGTTAAGCAGGTCTGCGAAGACGGGCCAGCGTTCGACGCGGCCTGGATCGACTGGGATAAGACACTGCGGCATGATACGGAAGCAGGTCCGACAGTACTGCCAGCCAACCGCTATATTACAACAGAAATCATGCTTTCCAGAGGCGGACAAGAACGGAAGCTAATGCTCCGAAGCCCTGTCATGAACGCATCAGGCTGCGTGGACCCCGCGTCCGTACTCCGAGGCAGATTCGACATAAGCTGTGCCGGTGCAATCGTCCTCAAGGGCGTGACTAGTGAACCGAGGTCAGGAAACCGCCTTCCGCGCGTTTGCGAGACCGAAAGCGGGATGATCAATTCGATCGGTCTTGAGAACCCGGGAGTAAACGCCTTAACGGCAAAGTATGGGGATCTGAAGAATGCCATCAAGCTCGGCTTTCCGGTGATTGCGAACATATCCGGCTCAACAGTAGATGATTACGTATATTGCGCGGAAATGACGCATTATGCCGGCGCGGACGCGATCGAGATCAATGTATCCTGCCCGAATCTCGAAAGGCATAAGCAGATCTTCGGCAAATCGCCGGCACAGACCGCAAAAATCGTCGCGGCCATAAGATCCAGCCTCCTGGACGCATTCCTGATAGTCAAACTCACCCCGGCAGCCGGAGAGGACATCCTGATCAAAGTCGCAAAAGCCGCGGTCCGAGCAGGCGCTGACGCGATCTGCGCTTGCAATACCTTCCCGGCGATGAAGATCGACATATCGACCTTGCGGCCAGATATCGGCAACAATTACGGAGGGCTCTCAGGCCCGGCGATCAGGCCGTTGAGCGTCAAGCTCGTGAACGACCTCTACCTGGCTGATCTCGGCGTACCGATCATCGGTGTCGGCGGGATCGATAGCGCGGAGGCGGCGCTGGAATATATCCTGGCCGGAGCATCCGCGGTCCAGGTCGGCACGGCGCTGTTTAAGAACCCGTCAATCATGACCGAGATTCACGAAGGCCTGATCGGGCATGCATGGCGTCTTGGCGCAAACGCGATTTCAGATCTTATCGGAAAAGTTGCTCTTTATGGATAAAAACAGCCGACATTCACTGTCGGCCTTTTTTACATAATAGCCCAATTCATCTCCCGGCCAGCCCAAATCGGGATCATCCCCGCGATCTCTTCTCGCGCATTATGACGCATTTTCCGGAAGCTGGTCCAGCCTCGAGGAGCAAGACTGTAGCGACTGGCGGCATTATCGTAAAAAGTTATACAATGCTTGCCGGCTGATCTCACCCTTGGATTCGAAAATCTCGATAATCAGCGGAAGCGCGATCTCGGGAGGCGAAAAAACGCCGTAGGACGGACCTGCTGATTCCTTGAGCTACCTAGATTGCGGCGTGCTGTTACTGCCCCGAGCTGCCGGTGCTTATGCTATACTATATGCAAATAACAAACAACTCTTATGCGGCTTTCTCTGGTCCTCCCCTTGAGGAACGGAAAATTGCTTCTCGGCTACA
>CAYTAV010000020.1:0-19393 GCA_964435875.1 uncultured Gammaproteobacteria bacterium | reverse complement strand
CAAATCCTCCCCTTTCTTTTGAGGAGCTTTACCTGGGCGGCTTCATATGATTTGCTGGGGGCTTCGATGAAGCCGTCCCTATAAAGCCGCTGGTTAATTTTTATAAATTGTCAAACAACGATTAGCAATATATATTACAATAAAATAATATATTTGTCAATAAAATCATTAATTTCACCTCTATTTAAAAACAACCCGCCAACTGGCGGTTAATGATTTAATAAATTTTCCTTTATTTTAGAAATTTTTTTAATCAGTAGCCCAGAAGGTCGGATAACGTATGTATGGCAAAATCGTGCTTGATATTATGCGAATAAGGGCCCTGGAGCAAGAAAATCGTACCACGGCCGAGCATTTCCCGCATCTGGATCGCTTCCCGGGCATTATCGTTGACGATAATGACAGTGTCATGCTTATCCGGCTCCCAGCCGTTAATGTCCTTTTCTTTCGGATCCTCAGTTATGCGGATCCGATCGAAATATTTCTTGATGCCCGAGTTCTCGATCTTATATTTCTGATAGTCGCGGTTGCCGAACGATACGAGGTGAAGAGAATGTTCCTGCGACTTAAGGTTTTCAAGGGCAGGCAGCGCTTCCGGGTAGAGGTATGATGGGCAGGAACTGAAATGCTTGACTACCTTCTCGAGCAGCTTCTTAAAATCCCTGAAGCAGAGCTGGCGCTCTTCTTCGATGATGCGCAGATGTTCGGCTATGTCATAATGCATTTTCTGCTTGGCGAAATGCTTGTTATAGATAATGCAGAAATCTTCATAGCTCAAACCCAAATTGCCCGCAAGATCGCGCTTGAAGCGGGTAGTATCGAACAGCGTATAATCGAAATCGAAAATATAAAGCATATGCAAGCTTGTCTAACGGTAATATTA
Organism: uncultured Gammaproteobacteria bacterium; assembly: GCA_964435875.1. Classification (GTDB taxonomy): domain Bacteria; phylum Patescibacteriota; class Patescibacteriia; order Patescibacteriales; family CAYTAV01; genus CAYTAV01. The sequence continues at coordinate 18,510 of CAYTAV010000020.1, read as the reverse complement.
CCATAATCTAACGCCAAAACAAACCTCATATCCAGCATACGATCATCCTAAGGATTCATTTGAACCGAACAAACACTTCCACGAGCTTTTTCGGATCATGCCTGAGTATGCCTCCGGCTGTCGATAAAAGGTCTTCGGAAATTACACGCCTTCCTCCCCAGCCCCCCTTGCTTCCAAGTTCGATAAATTCCGATCTTTGTTTCCGATATTTTTCGATTAATTCTCTCCGGGGTTTCTTTGAATTTGCTAAGATAATATCGGCTTTTCTTCCGATCGTCTTCTCGAGAATCCTTACAAAATCCTTACCCGAATAACCATGGGTCTCTCCGAACTTAGTCATTATATTCAGGATATAGACGACCCGGGCGCGGGTGTTTCTTAGAGCCTCTTTGACTCCCGGAACGATCAGATTGGGAACAATGCTCGTGTAGAAATCCCCCGGTCCGATCATGACATATTTCGCTCTGCTGATCGCTTGCAGGACCGGACGAAAGACCGCGACGCCTTCCCCGTGATGGGGGACGAGAAAAACCTTGCTGATCGCTTTCCGATTAAGGGCGTTAGGTGTATCGATTGCCGCTTCTCCGAAAATCCGCGATCCATCCGCTAATTCGGCGACGAGCGTCGCCCGATCGGTCGTAACCGGAAGAACCCGACCACGCACCTCGAGTATTTCGGCCAGCGCCTCGATTCCTTCGGGGAAACTGCCTGCATATTGCGCCAGCATCGCGATCAGCATATTACCGGCATTATGCCCCGATAGCCTGCCCTGACCGCCGAAACGCTTTAAGAGGATAGAGCGTACGGCGTGCCGGCGGCGGGAAAGCGCGAGAATGCACTTAAGGATGTCGCCGGGCGGCAGAATCCCAAGCTCATCCCTCAACCGGCCTGTACTGCCGCCGCTGTCGGCCATGGAAGCTATGGCCGTGATATCGAACCTGTCGATATCACGCAAAGAGGCTAAAAGGGCCATTTGCCCGCTGCCTCCGCCGATCGTAGTGATTTTTACCATATTTATATGAATCCGCGTTGCTTACGGTCAAACAGTCTTGCATTAAAGCCAGGATGCACTATAATCATTAATGAACCATTAATTCAATGCCAACCATATGGGCTTATTCTCTTTCAGCGACGAAGCGTCGCAATTTGACGAGCCGACGACAACCATCGATGACGCCATGCGCTTCCTCAAAAGGATCGAAAACAAACACAGGAAATTCGGTATTGATCCGAGCGAAGCAGAAGCGGCGATTGCAGATCTCCGGGAACGGTATACCGATTCGGCAATCAGCCTCATCCAGAAAGAGATCGGCAGAATACAGGAAAGCGTCGCCTTGTCAGGACAGGAGGGTTCGATCGACTGGACCGATGACGACCTCGACGAGGCGCAGATGATCCTTGATTTCCTTGTCAACATGCCGCAATAACGTGCAATTCCTGAATAATACGCCGGTCCTGCCAGTAAAACCCGCTTACGCGGGTTTTAAATTTTTTTGGATAATCCCGCAGGATGACTTTCGAATCATCAGATCTGCCTACCAACCCGCCTCGAACTGTATGAGGATGGTTGACAGATGATGAACGTGTTTCGCGGTTGCCTATTCTACAGTCACTGACTTCGCCAGATTGCGAGGCTTATCGACATCACGGTTTTTAGCAAGCGCCATGTGATACGCTAAAAGCTGCACCGGTATCGCGGCTAACAAGGGAAAGAGCGGCTCAAACGTCTCCGGGATCATGATCGTATCGTCCGCCAGCTTCGCGGCCTTGCGGCCCCGTGAACTCGTAATCAGGATAACGCGCCCTCCGCGCGCTTTGACCTCTTCAATGTTGTTCAAATTCTTTTCGAACATGCTGTCGCAAGGGGCGATGAATACGCTAGGGAACCGACTATCGATCATCGCGATCGGTCCGTGCTTCATCTCGCCCGAAGGAAAACCCTCGGCATGTATATAAGACACCTCCTTTAATTTGAGCGCGCCTTCGAACGCCAGCGGATAATTATATTTTCGCCCCTGGAAAGCGAAATTGGCGTTATCCTTGTATTTAGCGGCGATTTTCCTTATCTCGCTGCTTGATTTAAGCGCCTGTTTCATCTTCGCCGGGATCGTGCCGAGTTCGGAAGTCAGCGGACGAATTGTTTTCCTAAAGGCCGGCTTCCGGCTGCCGAGATGGGCGGCGATCAGCACGAGGACTGCGACTTGTGACGTAAAAGCCTTCGTCGAAGCGACGGCGATTTCCGGTCCGCAATGCGTATAAATCCCGGCGTCGGTCATCCTCGAGATGGACGAACCGACCACGTTGACGATGCCCAGGGTCAAAAGGCCTTCTTCCTTCGCTTTCTCGATCGCGGCTTTCGTATCAGCAGTTTCGCCCGACTGGCTGATTGCAAGCACGGCCGTCTTTTCCTTGTCGAATCTCATGCTCCGGTATTTGAATTCGGATGCATAATCCGTTTCTGCGTCTAATCCGGCGAATTCCTCGATCAGGAATTCCCCGATCAGTCCGGCCAGTCGCGCCGTCCCGCATCCGACGATGTAGAGCTTTTCGATCCTGTCCAGGCTGGACGCAATGGTTTCCAGCCCGCCGAGCTTTATGCTCCCGTTCTTCAAGCGGCCGGCCAGCGTCGCGGAGGTCGTCGCAGGCTGTTCGCTGATCTCTTTCAGCATGAAATCCGGATAGTTGCCGAGATCGGCTTGCGCATACTCCCAATCGAGCTCTTCGATTTCCTTCTTGACGATCTTCCCGCCATTCGATATATCCAGCCTCCGGGCTGTCAATAGCGCCTGTTCTCCGTCCTTGAGATATACGACTTTCTTCGTATGGACCAGCACTGCCGACGGATCCGACGATACGATATGCTCTCCCTTGCCGATTCCGACTACCAGCGGGCTCCCCAGTTTTGCGGCAACCATCTGCTCCGGGCGATCTTCATGCAAGACCACGATTCCATAAGTACCGCGCAACCTCCTCCTTGCCTTTCTGACCGCATCCGCCAAATCTCCCGCATAATATTCTTCGACCAAGTGCGAAATGACCTCGGTATCGGTATCCGACCTGAATTTATGGCCCAGCCTTGCAAGTTCTCGTTTCAATTCTCGGTGGTTTTCGATGATGCCGTTATGGACGACCCAGACCTTTTCTGAGCAGTCAGCATGCGGGTGTGCGTTCCTCTCGTTCGGATGCCCGTGCGTAGCCCAGCGCGTATGCGCCATGCCTGTACTGGCCGCAATCTTCAGCTTCCCAGCCTTCTTTTCGAGCTCGCGCACCCGGCCGACGGCCTTCATGCTCTGTATCTTGCCTCTGTCAGCGATTACGGCAAGTCCTGCCGAATCATATCCGCGGTATTCAAGCCGCTTCAAACCCGCTAAAAGTATCGGAAGCGCGTCGCGCTTGCCGATGTAGCCGATAATTCCGCACATACATTATTAAATCGAAAATGCAAAAATCAAAAACCAAAATGTCTTGCGACTCCGCATTTTGCGTTTTTTAGATTTGCATTTTGCATTATGTCTAAGGTGATAAGCTATCTTACGGCATAAGACCCCATAACCGCAGGAAAATCACTTTCTGCGTCTCATAGATCATCTGGTTCTCGATTATCACACCTACGGGCTTCCCGCTGGCATCGCGGGATATAAAAGCGCATTTCCCGGCGTAGATGATGATGAATGTCGCTGATTCTTCATTCGTACCGAGCCATTTGCGCTCGTCAAGCCCCGAAGTTTTTCCGCCTTTCGCGAGCGAGATCGCCCTGACCGAAATCCCGCGCTTGATCCTGCGTTTCGTAAAATCGGGATAGGCATTATTGATATCGTCGCTCGACTTCGTCGCCGAATAGATATAATATGTTCTTTCGTTTTCGTCTTCCATCGATTCAAGAACGTCATCCAGCATGAAGCGTATGCCCGCTTTGCCTTCGTAAAGCTTCGTAACCGGCCTGCACCCGCCCTTCTCCTGGAGAGATTTGAGCTCTGGTATGAATTCGACGAAAGCGGTTTTGATCCGCGATAATTCGGCTTCACGCTCCTCAACGAGCTTGATCAGCTTCTCCGGATCCTCGGCGACGAATCTCTGTTTCGTTTCAGAGTGATAATAGCTTACGAGCCCCACTTCCTGGAGCTTTTTCAATATGTCATAAGCCGTACCCCTGTTGAGCTCGGAGAGTTCTGCTAAACTCCTGACCGATATCGCTCCGTATTCAAGGAGCTTGAGATAAACTTTGATCTCTTTCTCGGACAAGCCCAGTTTCTTTAAGATTGCGATTTCCATACGAGTTATCCGCCGATCATATTAATGATATCAGAATTCATTTAACATAACAAAATCCGAAATAGAATGCTCCTTAACACGGATGTTAAGGAGCGATTAGTTGCGCGAGCGATTTCCATCCTTAGTTTCGATCCCCTCACAAGCACGCCGTAACATCCCGATAATTATTCTGCTCCATGATGCAGATGATGCGGTCATTGTTCGCCGGAGCGACAACGATCATTGACCTGAAATGGCTGGGACGCATATGTTTCAACCTGCTGATATCGATATACGGCTCATCGGCTTCCACCTGGAATATGCTATAGGGCGGAGGCGTAGCCATTAAGATTCCCTCTTTCGTCAATGGCCGTTCCGGATAGATTTCATAAATCTTCAAAACATCCATGTTTCTATTCTTCGCGAACTTGACGAAAGGAAGCCAAGGAGCCCATTCCCCGATTTTTTCACCGTTCCCCAATATAAATCCGATCTTGCTGTGATTAGAATGCTTATCTGAAAGATACAGAATCCGCGAAGGCCCCCCCGGTTCCCTGTAGTGGACAAAGCTCAGGGGGTCGCCGTACAGGATCCTGCTATTGATAAGATTCTCTTCGTAACCCCGTTTCGTATGGCCAGTATTACCTTGCGGGCCGACATAAGTGACGAATCGCAGATCTTCATCTCCACATACTCCTCTCAGGGGTGAAAATGAGATCGAGTGGTTATAAGCAACGATCCTGTTAAGGAAGAAAGACAAGCTTCTAGTCATTATGTCCGCCGGAATGGGCATCTGGTAAAGGCCCAATTCGCATGCCAGCATGATTTCTCCGGTGATATAGTTGACAATTACGGAGAAAAGAGCCTTGCCCCTGGCAATACAGGTTATCGCGGATGTCGCTCCTGTTATCGAAGCCGGAATCCCTCCGATATCATTCTCCCAGCAATCAACAAGATTGCTATTGTTCATCATCTCGCTAACTTTTACGTTAGATCGTTTTTCTTCCGGTACCGTTTCTAATAGCGCGGCAAAAAATTTGGATCGATCGATGGGGTCGATTATGAATATAATCGGTTGCAGGTTGCGATCTGAGCTGCTGGGCCATTTTTGGATCGTGATAGAATCGGTTTCCTCGGTTACAACGATTGCATGGGGGTCGAAATGCTTGATAGCCTTTTGTATTATGATCTCGGCGGTTGAGTCGATTCCGCGCGTGTCTCCTTTCCCGTATTTCGTATAATTGAGCGCTTCTCTGGCCGTGAGCCTCATGACATTACAATAAGCTTTGAGCAAAGCGATTACACAGGCATTACAATATGCGGCAACGATACCGTACATCCCGGTCTCCTTTTTAATTCCAGCTGGGAGGCTTTAGTCTCAAGATCCATCGTCAAAATCCTGCGGTTCATAGAATACTTTTTGCCAGTTCCTGGCGCATAAGATCCTTCGGTTCGAATACCAGCGGCGCACAAAAAAAATCCTCGAATATCTTGCTGGATTTCCGGGCTCAGAAATTTTGACACTCGCGATAAACGTCGGTCGCTTCCTGTTTTTTCCTTTCCAGAAATCCCTGGCGATGGCTTGTAGTCCGGATAATAATAGCTTAAATGCGTTATCCGGATGGCCACTATCGAACACGATGGTTTCGGTCTTGCCTTTCTGGCTCCTGTTGCTTCCTGGAAAAAAAGTACAGTTCAAATCAAATCTTGTCGTTTGCATTTTTACCTCCGATGTCGAGTATATAATTACGTCCTCATAGGCAGTATTTGCTTGTCACCTCCCCTCGTTGCAGCCTGCTTGTGATGATCAGTTTTTAAAGTGCTTATATAAAAACTAACTTTAAAAGAAGAGGGGGCATTTTCAATGAAGCCCCCGTTGATGATTTGAATGTGCGAATGCGAGTTTGAGATAAGAAGAGGATTAGTGGCGTAGGAAGTCTGGGGCGGAATGGAGAGGGGATTGAGGGACTAAAGGTATAGGTGAGGTAAGGCGGAAAATTTTATAAGAGTAGATTAGTTCTGGGTGGTTTAGTTAGGAGAAGAGATTTATTAAAGGTTTGATGCTTATACAGTAAGCGCTGTTTTGATCCGTTGCGGATCTACAGACTGTATTAGCATCGCCCCTCTTATCTGCTCGCATTATTGTTTCAAAGAACTGTTACTGCTTCCAGTATAGCTCATATAATATATTTGTCAAGATATTTTCTACAAAATCAATTTATTTAATATTTTTTATTTAATATTAAATTAAATTATTATTAATAACAGTCATCTATTTTCCTGCAACTACTAGAGTTATCCACAACCTCCATTTCTTTATCTATGCAAAAAGGAGTCTCGAAAGACTCCTGATGCTTTAGAAAGTACGCTATACAATCAATCGCTTACCAATCCGACCAGCTGGTCTTCATGATAATAAGGGATTGCTCTGGTAAAGTTTACGCCCAGCTTCTCGCAGGTCTGCCGCCAAAGGTCTTGCCCGTCGCAACCGTAAATCGAAGGATTGCGGTTCGATTCGTTCCATCCGATGAATTCTTGTGTGAAAAAAAAATCGGATAATCTATACATTGCCATCGCCTGGCCGACAATATCGATGCGGAAGCCGTTTAATCTTGTTGCGGGTGATATGAAATGTCTGATAACACCGGCATGAACTTGTTCGCCGTTAGGCATAACGCAAACACAGCTGAACTCAAGCATGATACTTTTTATTTGCAAATTCATCTCCTTGCTCCTTGCATGGTTATCCCTTAACATCCTGCTGGCAAAATTAAACAGCCAATTTGATACGCAAAATAAAAAGAGCGTTTTAATCTCGCTCCATTCATTATATTGCATGATTTTGCATTCAGTCAAATCAGGCATTAAAAAAGCCGTAGTTACGGCGACTACCTGCTCTCCCAGCCCCGCAAAATGCGTTGCAAGTACCATCGGCGCTGAAGGGTTTGTCTGCTAAGTCCGGTCTGCCCGCTCATACACTTAGTTATATGATCTTGGCGACTACCTACTCTCCCAGGGCTCAGGCCCAAGTACCATCGGCGCTGAAAGGCTTAACTTCTGAGTTCGGGATGGGATCAGGTGTGGCCCTTTCGCGTTGTCACCAAGATCATATAACCAAATGCTCCGATAGGCGGGATGCCTCCTCCCTTGGAGGAGGGTCGGGCGCAGCCCTTTCGCATTGCCGCCAGAATATTGGCGTATTGGAATCGTTAAGTCTTGGCAATAAAGGAGTGGGAAAATCAAATGGCTTATTAGTACTCCTCGGCTCAAACGCTTGCGCGCCTTACACCTAGAGCCTATCAACGTCGTAGTCTCCGACGAGCCTATGAAACCTAATCTTGGAGACAGCTTCGCGCTTATATGCCTTCAGCGCTTATCCGAACCGGAGGTAGCTACCCAGCGATGCCCCTGGTGGAACAGCTGGTACACTAGAGCTCCGTCCTTCCCGGTCCTCTCGTACTAGGGAAGGGCCTCCTCAAGTTTCCACGACCATAGTGGATAGGAGACCGACCTGTCTTACGACGGTCTGAACCCAGCTCGCGTGCCGCTTTAATGGGCGAACAGCCCAACCCTTGGGAGCTTCTCCACCCCCAGGATGCGACGAGCCGACATCGAGGTGCCGAACCTCGCCGTCGCTGTGGACGCTCGGGCGAGACTAGCCTGTTATCCCCGGAGTAGCTTTTATCCGATGAGCTTCCACCATCCTATATTGAATGGTCGGATCACTAAGCTCCGCTTTCGCGACTGCTCGACTTGCAGGTCTTGCAGTAAAGCCGGCTTATGCCTTTACACTATCTCCCGGGTTTCCATTCCGGGATAGCCGACCTTTGTAGGCGCCTCCGTTACTCTTTGGGAGGCATCCGCCCCAGACAAACTACCCACCAGACACTGTCCCCTGACCGGATTCACGGCCTAGGGTTAGAATTAAAAGCATGCAAGAGTGGTATCTCACCGTTGTCCCGATTGCTCGGGACTCCCACCTATCCTGAACATGCATACCCCTAATCCAATGTCAAGCTGTAGTAAAGCTTCACGGGGTCTTTTCGTCCAGCTACGGTTAACCAGCATCTTTACTGGTCTTGCAATTTCGCCGAGTCCCTCGTTGAGACAGTGCCCAAGTTGTTACGCCATTCGTGCAGGTCTGAACTTACCAGACAAGGAATTTCGCTCTATACCTTCTTAATATTTCTATTAAGTATGGACTTTATCTTGTTCGCTGATTTCCTCAAGTATGGTTCGTGCTTTTTCTTTATTTTGCCTATTCATCAAGCGGGCGATCGATATGATCTTTTTTAACCCGCCCTTATTCAGATGTTCTTTTCTTTCGATGAGTGCTACGATCTTCTTGAACTTGATGAAATCGAATTTTTTCTGGGTATGCAGGCTGTGTTTTGCAAAAAAGGGAATTATTATCTCTTTCAGGTGATCGATCGATCTGATACTTAACTCATATCGATCGTCATGATTAATGCGGACGACTCCTGCTCCGAAATAATTTTTTAATGCATAAAGTAGTTTTATATCGCGCTTGTGCTGTACTATTCTGAATTCTGGAAGCACCTGGTATCCAATAGACATTTCAGGATGCTTGTTGATTCCGATATAAAATGTCCCTTCTCCGTCTACGAAACCTGCAACCCAATTAGGGTCGAATTTCATAATGCGAACCTCAGTATTAAGTCTCTGAGGAATTAAAAATTAATTCCTGCGCGTTGCCCCCTTGTATCAGAAGATTTTTACTAGCAGGATATCCGGCTGAGTACTTCTGATCTTTTGAGGATTTCCACGCATTTTACTGAGTATTTTAGGACGACCCCGCACAAGATGCGGGACCAGGCAGCGAATTTTTCTATAACAGTCCTAGTCCTTGTGTAAGCTAGATTATTTCTAAGTTACACAACCTTAGGACCGTTATAGTTACGGCCGGCGTTCATCCGCGCTTAGATTCAAAGCTTCTCCCGCATTACTGCGGAATAACCTCTCCTCTTAACGTTCGGACACTGGCCAGGCGTCACCCCCTATACATCGTCTTGCGACTTGGCAGGGAGCTGTGTTTTTGTTAAACAGTCACTTGGGCTCTTTAGCTGCGTCCCGACAGATGTCGGGAAGGCCTTATTGCGAACTTACGGCCGCTGTTTTGCCGAGTTCCTTAACGAGGGTTCTCTCGTACACCTGAGGCTACTCGCCTCGCCTACCTGTGTCGGTTTACGGTACGGTTGTATATGTCTTAGCCCTAGAGGTTTTTCTAGGCAATTCCCTTGCTCGAATCGACTCCACCTTGCGGCTTCATCTTCTGGCGTCCCCTTGAAACTGGTGATCCGGATTTGCCTGGATCGTTTCTCGGGCAGCCAACGCGCATAACCATGAACACGCTCGAACTTCGGAATTGCGTCCCCCCATCGGAAAACATACACAGCGCAGGAATATTGACCTGCTCATCCATCGACTACGCCCGCACTACACGAGCCTCGCCTTAGGACCGGCTAACCCTGGGTCGATTTACGTTGCCCAGGAAACCTTAGGCTTACGGTGGGCGGGGTTTTCACCCGCCTTTATGCTACTCATGCCAACATTCTCTCTTCTGCCCGCTCCACCAGGCCTCGCGACCTGGCTTCAACGCCGGACAGAATGCTCCTCTACCCCCGTTCAGGCGTAAACGCTTGAACGGGCCGCGTCTTCGGCAGTATGCTTAGCCCCGGTACATTTTTGGTGCGAGTCGACTAGACTAGTGAGCTATTACGCTTTCTTTAAATGGTGGCTGCTTCTAAGCCAACATCCTAGTTGTCACAGTCGAAACACTTCCTTTTACACTTAGCATACATTTAGGGGCCTTAGACGGCGGTCTGGGCTGTTTCCCTTTTGACAATGAACCTTAGCGCCCACTGTCTAACTCCCGGATTGCACCTACGGGTATTCGGAGTTTGGTTAAGGAGGATACCTTGCGGCTCCTGCCTCATTCAGTGCTCTACCCCCCGCAGTCAGCATCCGAGGCTAGCCCTAAAGCTATTTCGAGGAGAACCAGCTATTTCCGGGTTCGATTGCAATTTCTGCGCTAACCACAGCTCATCCCAGAGTGTTGCACGGCTCAAGGGTTCGGTCCTCCTCCCGCCTTTCGACGGGATTCAACCTGGCCATGGTTAGGTCACCCGGTTTCGGGTCTTGTACATGCGACACTACGCTACGCACGTAAGTTAAAAAGTGATAAAGTTCCAGGTTTATAAAGCAAATACTTTATTCCTGGTTGACTTTTCCCTTATAAGCTACGTGCGAAGCACGTACGGGCTATTAACCCTCGCTTTCACTCCGACTCCCCCGCCCAGCTTCCACCAAGATGCCGTCTTCCCGGCATTATCGTAAATTAATACGACTATCCGGTTGTACAAGCGCCTTAGTAGAACTTGAGCGGGTTAGTCAAGCCACATGCACAAACTCGTTGGCTCATTCTTCAATAGGCACACCATCATCCCGATTGCTCGGGACTCTGATTCCTTGTAAGTATATGGTTTCAGGTACTATTTCACCTCCCTCACCGGGATGCTTTTCACCTTTCCCTCACGGTACTTGTTCGCTATCGATCATAAAGAGTATTTAGCCTTGGATCATAGTCGACCCGGATTCCTGCGGGATTTCACGTGTCCCGCAGTACTTAAGAATGAAGCGATGGGATGACGGATATTTTCGCTTACAGGGCTATCACCTTCTTTGGCCGAGCTTTCCAGCTCGCTTCAGCTAACATCCGGCAATTCACCACCCGCCCTATCCAGGAAGCGGACAGCTTCATCTTGCAACACCTCGCGCAACATGTGGCCCTAGCGCCTTCAGCAGGACCTATTTCGCAGGACATCTCTGCCCTGCGCTTTCGGCCCCGCGTGGTTCCGCGGGTTTAGGCTGTTCCCCGTTCGCTCGCCGCTACTAAGGGAATGACCGCGCAAAGCGCGGAAGTTCCAATTATCAACTTCTAATTTCCAATCAATCCCCGATATCGATCCGCGCCAATGCGCGAATTCAATCTTTTTTACTGATACAAGAGCTGATTGGAAATTAGAAATTAGATATTAGTAATTCCGCGCAATGCGCGTTTTTGTTTTCTTTTCCTCCGGCTACTTAGATGTTTCAGTTCGCCGGGTAGTCCTCTCATCCCGATATGTGTTCTCGGGACGGATTCCCGCTCATCAAGCGGGAGGGTTTCCCCATTCGGAGATCTCCGGGTCAAAGGTTGCTTGCCACCTCACCGGAGCTTATCGCAGGCTGCTACGTCCTTCATCGTCTCTTTATGTCAAGGCATCCACCATATACCCTTAACGTGATTTTCCCACACACTTATTGCCAAAGTGTGCGGATCTTATTTGACTGACTTAATGCTATTCGATTGTTAATGAGCTTTCGCACTCGATGCTGGCCCGCTGTTATTGCGCCAGGTTCCAGGGCGAAAGGGACTAAAAAACCGCTTTATTCAAGCGGCTCGCGTAAGCATCCTTGATCAGGGGCGTACTATCCGCTTGGATGATGATAAAGGGTAATTATCTCCGATTTTGACATAAGTATTAATGAAGTAAAACGTAGTTACAATTATACCTTAATAATTTCAAATGTCAAGTAAAAAGGTAAAAAACCTTCTTGCTCTTGATTATTGCTAATAAAAGGCCTTTTATAAGATCAACCAACCAGGCCGATCTTATAGCTCCTCGCGGATTCCTCGGTTATTAATTTCGCTTTCAGCAGGCGGTCGATATCCCGGTCGAAGCTGACCATGCCTTCTTTCGATCCGGTTTCGATCATGGACTTGATCTGGGCTGATTTGTTTTCGCGGATCAGGTTGGCGATCGCTGGCGTGTTGACCATGATTTCCCTGACTGCGACGCGTCCGCCCCCGTTCTTCGGAAGCAGCCTCTGCGACATCACTCCGAGCAGGACCGACGACACTTGCATGCGCACCTGGCCTTGCTGGTATGGCGGAAATATATCGATTATGCGGTCGATCGTCTGCGCTGCGTTATAGGTATGCAGGGTAGCGAGCACAAGGTGTCCGGTTTCAGCCAGCGTGATCGTCGTAGCAATCGTCTCGAGGTCGCGCATCTCGCCAACCATGATAACGTTCGGATCCTGGCGCAAGCAGTGCTTGAGGCCCTCGGAAAAGCTCAGCATATCGGAACCAAGCTGCCGCTGGATAATGATGCTTTCTTTCGGGGTGAAGATGTATTCGATCGGGTCTTCGAGGGTGATGATATTGTATTTTTTGACCTCGTTGACATGATTGATCATCGAAGCTAGGGCTGTCGACTTACCGCAACCGGTCGGCCCTGTCACGAGTATTAATCCCTGTTTGAATTTGAGGAGTTCGGCGATCGCCGGCGGCATGTCAAGATCCTCCATGGCTGGAATATTGCTCGTGATGACGCGGGCGACCATGCCGATATTATTCTTTTCGAAATGAAGGTTGACACGCAAACGCGTACCGTCCTCGCTTTGCGCTCCGAGATCGAGCTCTTTATCCTTGAGGAAACGTTCTTTCTGTTCGCCATTCAGCAAAGAAAAGACGAGCTGTTCCATCAGCTTCGGAGCGATAGGCTTCGAACCTTCGATCGAGTAAAGTTCGCCGTCGATGCGCAAAGTCGGAGGAAGCCCGACTACCAAATGTATGTCCGATGCACCTTTCTTGATGGCATTAGTAAAGATTTCCTGGATTGTCATAGGGATGGGTATTATGAAGCAAGAATTATGAATTATGAATTATGAATTATGTAATAATTATAGGATAAAATATTCTTATTAACAAGAAAATAAAAAAACCGGCTATCAGCCGGCTTTCCTTGGATTATGACCATCAATACTCTGAATTAGGCGTAAAGCTGCATTCCTTCACCAACCCTTCTCTTCGAGACCTTTGTTCGCCGCTTCTACCTGGGCTTCCTGCTTAGAGCTGCCGGTCCCAGTCGCCACTTGCTCGTCTTTCAGATAGAGGCCGACTCGGAATACTTTCGCATGGTCAGGGCCCGTCTCGGACAAGACCTTGTAGTGCGGCGTGACCCCGTAAAGCTCCTGGGCTTTTTCCTGGAAACGGGACTTCGGATCCATATATAGCTTGTTCGAGAGGATATGCTCGAGCTTCGAAAGGATGAATTGCTCGATAACCTTGCCAGCCGCTTCAATGCCCTGATCGAGGTAGATCGCGCCGATCAAGGCTTCGACGGCATTTGCGAGGATATATTGCCTGGCCTTAGAATTCACATCCTTCGATTCGCCATGCGAAAGGTAAAGATACGGCTCGATATCGATCTCGATCGCGACTCCGGACAGCATCTTTGCATTCACGAGACTGGCGCGCCAGCTAGTAAGCTCCCCTTCGGGATTGTCCGGATAATGGTAGTAAAGGTATTCTGTCACGACCAGCTCGAGCACTGCATCTCCGAGAAACTCGAGCCGCTCGTTGTGGTGCAGTCTGAATTGCGGATGCTCGTTGAGATAAGAACGATGAACAAAGGCCTGCTTAAGCAGGTCCTGGTCCTTGAAAATAACGCCGAGCGTATTCTCCAGGCGGGAGAAGTCTTTCATGGATATCGATTACCGCACTTTTGATATATTGCCGCCTCATGCGGCTGCAACATAGCAAGAACGCGATAAATTATTATGTGTCGCGGGGCGGAGCAGGAACTGGCTCCGGCTTCGCTTTTCCTTCCTTGATCAAATCGTTATATATGGCTCCCAACACGCCGTTCACGAATTTGCCGGACGATTCGCCGCCGAAATTCTTTGCGATCTCGATCGCTTCGTTAATCGCGACCTTTTCCGGGATATCCGGATCATGCACCAGTTCATAAACTCCGATGCGCAGGATATTGCGGTCGACCGTGGTAATCTGGTCGAGCGGCCATTCCGTAGCATAGCGTATGATGTAAGAATCGATGTTCTCCAGGTTTTCGATAACGCCGCGTGCTAAACGGTCAGAAAAGCCATTATCGTCGAAATTGGGTGCAAACTGCGAAAAATTCTTGGCGAGAATCGAAAGGATACTGCCTGTTTTCCCGTTAAAATCCCATTGGAACAAGGATTGCATTACGATGGTGCGAGCGAGATGACGGTTTGCCATATTGGAAAATGAGCTATGGAGCCGCGCCGGCTCCTTTTAACAATATCTTCAAATTAGGATTTTTGCTTGTCAGATTTTTTCTTTGAGGAGCTTTTTATTTTCAGGACCTGCCTTTTCTTATACGTCCCGCAGAACGGGCAGGCATGATGCGGCAACACGGGCTTCCCGCATTGGGGGCATTTGCCGAAGCTTATTTTCGCAAGGGCATCATGCGATCTCCTTTTCCGCGGAGCGCTCCTGGAGTGCCTTTTCATTGGTACGGGCATAAGATGGTTTTCGATTTTCGATTTTCGATTTTCGAATTAGGCCAACCAGACAATGATAATTCGACAATCTACTCCCGATATTCGATTTTTTGATTAATTATGCTTAACTTTATAGCACGCAATAGCTGCTTTTGTCAACACAAACTAGTCCTTTGCAGTATTCTTTGAGCTTATTTATAACGCAGGGCGTCGAGCGGATTAAGGCGGGCAGCCCGCACGGACGGATAGATACCCGTAAAGAAACCGACAAAAAGCGAGAATACGATGATCAGCATGATGAACCAAAAAGGCCGGTAAAAGAGGTCCACGGACTGGCCGCCGAAATTCTTCGCGAGCAGATTAAGTCCGATATTGGCGATCTCGCCGGCGATGTACCCGATAGCGACCCCTCCGAGCCCTCCCAGGAAACCCATCAAGGCGGATTCGACCAGGAAAAGGCGGCGGATATCCTTTTTTATCACGCCGATAGCCCGCATGATACCGATCTCGTTGGTCCGTTCGAGCAAGGCTATCGTCATCGTATTGAACATCCCGATCGCCGAAACGATCAGGGCGACGAGGCCGAAAAGCGAAAGCACGATCTGCACGACCTTGAAGATCTTGTTGGCTTGCTCGATCGTATCGGATAGGGCCGATGTGACGAATCCCATATCGACAATCTTCGAACGCAACGGCTCCATCGACGCGCTGTCTTTAACTTTTACTTTTATCTGCGCGTAATCCTTCAAACCGAGCTCAGATATCGAGTCGCGAGGTATATATAAAAGGGCGGAGTTCGCTTCCTCGAGCACTCCGATAATCCTGTAACGCTCTTCCTTCTTGACGATTTCAACCTCCTCCTTGCTTCCTTCGACGGTGCGGGGTACGAAAAAGTTTAGGCTGACTTCTTTGCCGATGATCTGATCGGGCTGGAGATCGAATAGCATGGCCGCGGCCGTAGTTATGACCGCTTCATACGAATTCGAACCCTTGAAAAGCTCTCCCTTGGACGGCATGATCCCTTCCAGCCGGAAGAACGCCGGATCGACGCCCCTGATCAGGCTGTCTCCTGTGAATTTATCGATCGTCACCTGCCCGGACAGGTTCACAATCGGGCTCACTTCATCGACCTCCGGCAAAGCCTTGATCTTGTCTGCGTCCGCCTGGGTTATCTTTACGAAATCAGCGGCTCCTGGACTTACGTCGAGCGAAAGGAGCGAATCCGCCGTAGTGATGCGGTTTAAGATGATATTCTGCAGTCCGTAGCCGAGCGAAACAAGAAACAGCACCGTACCGATGCCGACGCTGACACCGAGTATGGTCAGAAAGGTGCGCATAGGACGCGTCTTGAACATACGGGTCGAAAGCGATAGCATGTCAGATAGCCTCATATCTGGATGGAGTTTATTGCTTATTTGAATTTACCCAATATAACGAGCTCGAGGCGCTTCGCCATCTTGCGCGAGAGCCGCCTGTCGATGCCGGCACCTCCCCGCCTGACGGGGGTATCGAAAATTTTCTGGACAACCGCGATATCGATCTTGTTTTCCAGGCGGTCCTTGATCGCCTGGTTCATGCGGATCAGCCCGATCACGTCGGTGATTTTGACATGGAAGGCTTCAAGCAGGTACTGCCTGATCTGTACGACCTCTGATTCCTGGTCGATCGCGAGCATGCCTTTATCCCTGATGCGCTCCTCAAAGCGCTCTAACAGCTTGATCTCCTCGACGATGTGCCGGAGCTCTTCGGAAAGCTTCCTTGCTGTGCGCTTGTCGAACCCCATCCCGCCCTTCTCGATCTCCTCGTCCAGGAAGCGCATCATCGATCCGGAATCGGTAAACCGCATGGTTAGCATCTCCTCGACCTTCTTCTGGATCTTCGAGATCTCCTCCACCGACATGCCGGTCACTATTTCCGACACTATCTGCTTGGCTTTGAACGGCGTCAGCAGATTGCCCGATTGGTTGGCGCCGATGCTCGAGAATGTGCGGGCCAGGAGTTCCAGCTCCTTCGGAATGGTCGTCGGGACTTCTTCTTCTTTCTTCTCGGGCTCGGA
This sequence comes from uncultured Gammaproteobacteria bacterium, assembly GCA_964435875.1. Taxonomy (GTDB): domain Bacteria; phylum Patescibacteriota; class Patescibacteriia; order Patescibacteriales; family CAYTAV01; genus CAYTAV01. The sequence goes on along the minus strand of CAYTAV010000020.1, from coordinate 1,871 downwards.
CTCCATCTGGCTGATAACCTTCACATCAATGATCCGTCCGTCGCGCAGATAGAACACCCGGTGGGCGAAATGCAGGTGCTCGGGATTATGGGTCACGAGTATGATCGTCTTCCCGCCGTTGCGGTTCAGGTCCTTGATAAGCTGCATCACGTCTTCGGATGACTTCGAATCCAGGTTGCCGACCGGTTCGTCGGCCAACAGGATCTCGGGGTCGTTGATCAGCGCGCGGCAGATCGCGACGCGCTGCTGCTGGCCGCCGGACAGCTCGTTCGGAAGCTTGCCTTCCTGGTCCCAGACCCCGAAGTGCTTTAAAAGGTCTTCGGCTCGCTTCTTCCGGTCCGTCCGGCGCGCGCTGATCGAAACTTGAGGGAGCATGACGTTATCGGCTACCGAAAGGGAATTTATGAGATAATATGCCTGGAAGATCATACCGGTATTCTGCTGATGGTATTTTTCGTTTTCTTTGGCGGTCATCCTAGCGATGTTCTTGTCGTTGAAAAAAACGTTGCCTTCGATGTTCGTCTCAAGCCCGGCAATCGAATAAAGCAGGGTCGATTTCCCGCAGCCCGAAGGCCCGAAGAAGATCACGAACTCCCCGGGAAAGATTTCCAGGTCTATGTCTTTAAGCACGTGCAGCTTCGTCTTGAGCCCGATCGTATAAGTCACATTGAGCTTCTCTGCGCGGATTATCGGCCGTACGCTCTCAACCGCCAGAGGCGATAGCTGGGCCGCATCAGCCGGAACTGGCGCGGCTTCCTTCTTTACTTCGGTGATTGTCGCTGTTTCTTGGGCCATTTGCTTCCTCATGATTATTGCCGAGACAGGCTTTTCTTACCATATATATTATAACAGACCGGACTGCATTTATCCAAACCGCGGCTGTTTCAAATGATCAGCATAGCGTCCCCGTAGCTATAGAAACGGTAACCGGCCCTGATTGCCTCGCTATACGCCCGGTCGATATTCTGTTTGCCTGCCAAAGCCGATACCAGCATCAAGAGCGTCGATTTCGGCAGATGGAAGTTAGTCACCATCCCGTCCACTAGTCTGAATTTATAGGGAGGGTAGATGAAAATGTCAACGAAACCGGAAAAATCCGTTATAGTTAGATTGCGAAAATTTAATTCTGAATTTTTGTTCTTAATTCTTAATTCATAATTCTTGATTTCTGCTATTGCTTCTAGCGCCCTAGCGCTTGTCGTGCCAACCGCGATAATCCGCCTGCCGGCTTTTTTCGCCTTCAAGATCCTCCCCAGCGTCCTGTTCTTAATCTCGACATGTTCCGCATGCATCTTATGGTCCTCGATCCGCCTGGTTTTGATCGGCGCGAACGTGCCCAGTCCTACGTGCAATGTTATGAATTCGATATCTACGCCCTGCTTTTCCAGCCTCCTAATCAGCCTTTTGGTAAAATGCAAGCCGGCGGTCGGCGCCGCGACCGACCCGGCCTTGCGATGATCGGCATATACCGTCTGGTAGCTGGCTTTGTCGTCATTTTTAAAATTTTTGCTTTTTACATCTGCCTTTTTAATATAGGGCGGCAGGGGCGTCTGTCCGATCCGTTCGACGATCTGCATAAAAGCTCTCCCTTGCTTATTAAACGCGACCTCCCAGGTCCCGTCGCCGTTTTTTTTCGAGATGCTGGCCTGGAGACCTTGCTCAAAAACGACCTCCTGCCCTGCTTGCCTAATTTTTCCTCCTACCAGGCACTGCCATGAATAAGCTTCGGTTTTTTCCCCGCGTGCCCGGGGTCGATTCTCGATCTCTTTCAGCAAGAATACCTCGATTTTTCCTCCCGATCCCTTCCGTTTCCCGATCAACCGGGCAGGAAACACCTTGGTATCGTTCATCACTAAGACATCCCCCTTCTT
>CAYTAV010000019.1:0-19836 GCA_964435875.1 uncultured Gammaproteobacteria bacterium | reverse complement strand
CCGGCGATGCCAAGACTTTCGCCGTAACCGAGCCGGGTCTTGTCGATGCTGATCGTCGGAGGCAAATATACGTTAAACACCGACTTCGTATCTTCTTTGAGCCAGAATGTCGATGCCTGCGTTGACGACTTGCGGCCTGCAGTATCCCTGGCCCAGGCGGCAAAAGTATAGACTCCCCTTTCAAGATCGTTGAAGTCCGCGCTGAACTGGGCATTCGCATCTGCGATAAGCTCTTGGGCGAGCACCCCATCCTTGAGGACTGTCACCTTGCTTGACGGAAAAGCCCAGCCTGATACGGCCAAATAAGCCTTGCCCGGATTAGGATATTTATAACCCTCGTCGGTCGAATCGGGGCCGCTGCCGGTGCCGGAGCCGGCGCCGACGCCGCCGCCGAAGCCGCCGCCGGACCCTCCGCCCCCGCCGCTTCCGCCGCCGGTCGGGCGCGAACCGGATCCGGTTCCGCCTCCTTCGCCTGTATTTTCTCCCGAGCCCGTTCCGGTTCCGCCTCCTTCGCCGCCTCCTTCGCCGCCAGTTCCGCCCTGCGGATTCTCGACATTAAAGCTGATAGTAAAATCAGTATCGTCTGGCACCCCTAAGCTGTCCAAGCACCTGATATAATATACATAATTATGCCCGTCCTGCAGTCCGGTTATCGTCGTGCGGTGGTAAAAAGCGCCGGTTTGAACGAACGCGAAGACCATGCTGTAATACGGAGTATCAGGATCCGTCGAATATCTGCACCAAGCCTGATAATTGGATATCAAAGACATGAAGGTCTCGGTCGTGCCGTTGACCAGCGTTCCGGAAGGCACACCGTTCGAGCGCAGTTTTTCAGCCTCCGTCCCGACCGCTACCGGTTCGATAATGGCGATCATGGCGACTCCTCTCTCGATCGGAGCATCCATCGGCGTCAATGTATCGATCGAAACGCTGTAAGAACGAGGGGCGGATGGATTGATTATCATCGTATCGGAAGTCGTCCCGCTGGAAGCGTTCGTTCCCAGCTCGACTTCGACATATTTGCCGGCGTCGACACCCGCGGTCGAATTTAATGTTATGACTATCTGGCCGTCCGTACCGGTAGCGACAGCAACGCCATCATCGGCGGCTGAAGGAGTTTCAGCTAAAGCCCGGTCGGCATACGGACCGCTCTGAGCGTCAGCTGTAGCCAGGTCAGCGTCTTCGTAAACGAACCCGTCAGGAATCGTGAAATAGCCTTCCTGCGGCCTGATTACGATCTTCCCTGAAGGAGGGATCGCAGAATTCAGATAGAAGCGCACTCGATGATTGGCGGCCGCTCCCGGATTTGAAGTCGAGATCAGATCGCTAACGCGGTCAAGGACGGTCTGCGCACAGATAGCGCGCCAGCCGCCGAGAATCAACGCCAAGACTGCTACCGAAGCGCTCCAGGCAAATGCTCTGCTATGGATTTTTTTTGCGCGGGAATTCATTTTTTCTGGTTGCGCTTATGGTCATTGTAAAAATTCAAAAGTAGCATGATAAACATGACAAAAATAAACCCTGTCAGGATCGCGATAATAGTTTTTTGCGATACTAGCTCTTTATCCAGCTTCTTTTCGCGAGCCGCGAGTTCGCGCTCGTGCTCTCCTAAACTACGCTCTTTCTCTTTCAGTTGGAGCGCTACCGAATTATAAGGGTTTGGCGCGACGCTGGCTCCTACCCCTACCGCCCGGCTAATCCTCGTGCCGACGAGCTGGGCTAGGCTGATCGGATCGTGACCAGACGCAACAATGATATTCAGCACTATCAGGACGAGCAACAAGGCTCGTAACATGTGGGTTAACTTAGGCATCAATATATCGCTAACTAAAAACAAATCTATTCACGAATGTTTAGAAACGCGCGGAACGTACGCACCTGAAACCGACACCTTCGCTGGCGGACGACGGTTCGGTAACGATATAAGTCGCATAGGACCCGGCTTTTTCAGCGTTATTCCAATATCCCCCGCGCGCGATTCCTTTGGTCCCTGCGGTTTTGATCCAGAGAAAATCATTATGATAATTCACATCCGCAGTCGGCGATGTCTTGCTAGGGAGGCCGTCCGAACCGGTTTCCGCGACATGCCCCTGAGCAGGAAGAACGACCGCACCGATCGTACCGTTAGTTGCGGTTTCGCCGGTCCATTCCCATACATTGCCGATCATATCGTAAGAACCTGAATTTGACTTGCAAGTAGGTGCGCTGCCGGTAAGCCCGGGCCGTGATTTCCAGTTGCCGGAAACCAGGCAGTCTTCCGCCCCCCATCCCGCATCCTTGTCCGGCGTACCCAGGGAAGCCGCCTGCCATTCCTTGTTAGTCGGGAGGCGCTTTCCGGCTTTCGAACAGGCCGCTTCGGCTTGATTCTGCGAGATATATACCCAGGGCATGGCATCCTTGCGCGAAACAGGCGCACATTTATTGCTATCAAGATTATGCCGGGTATCCGCTTGGTTCAAAGGATAAGCCTTGGGGCAATTGTCGCCGGCAGACGCCTCGAATTTATCTATGCAAAAGCCCCCTTCAGCGCTCTCAACGAACGCCATTTCAACAGGACAAGGTTTTGCCGCATCAGGATCATTGCTCGTGAAAAGTCTGTCGCTTGCCTTGATGCCTGCCGTAGCTGCGGCTATGGAAACCATGACAACAGTCATGGTCCTAATGTGCGAGTTGCTCATGAATGCCATATGGCTAGCAAATTTAACGTGCGGCCGCGGCACAGCGGAAGCCCACGCCTTCTCCGGCGAAGGCCGGCTCGGACACGATATATGCGGAATACTTACCTGCCTTCTCGCGGTTGTTCCAATATCCGCCCCTAGCAACGCCCCTCAACCCCGTTGGCTTGATCCAAAAATAATCGTAATAATATTCTTCCTGGCCGGAGGCTCCGGTTGCTCCGGCAACCCCAAGGCTGTCATCAAGCGAAGCAACGAACCCTTGCTGGGGAAGCTCTATGCCATCCAGGCGTCCGTCAACTACTGTTCCGGCAACCCATTCCCAGACATTGCCAGCCATATCATATGCGCCTGCCGAGGATACGCAGGCCGGCGACATTCCTGCGGGCCCCGGTCGCGCATCCCAGTTCCCAGCGATATTGCAATCTTGGACTGTCCATCCTTCCTGCTTATCCGGCGTGCCAAGTGCGGCGCGGGTCCATTCCTGATTAGCCGGAAGCCGCTTGCCGGCTTTGGCGCAGGCCTCTTGGGCCTGGTCGCGGGAGATAAAGCGCCAGGGCAATGCATTGCTGGTCGAGACCGGACGGCAATCAGGATTATTGAGATTAGCGGTCGTCTGGCGCTGGTTCTCCGGACTTGCATGCGGGCATTTTTCTCCGGCTGATGCTTCATACTTATCAATGCAAAATACGCCCTGGACGCTTTCGACCAAAGCCATCTCTTGCGGACAGGGACCCTGTTCTGTCGCACCCGCAAATAACGAATCTGCCGCCCTGATTCCCGCAGCCGACAGAACAACCGCTGTGATTCCGTAGATGAAGGTTCTTACCGCTTTGATCCGTAGTCTCGGCATCAGTTTATATAAATAAGAATGCTATGCAAGTCATTTTATTTTCTAATGATAATTTTCTTGATTTTTTTAGCTTCCTTGCCATCGGTTGGCAGGTTTGTCTTATTCCGGATGTCCAGGGTCGGTGAATATTGATTGCCGGCATGCTCAAGTCCGAGTTTAGCTCTTTTTACGGCGCGCCTGACAGATAGCCGGATAAAAAAATATAACGCGAGCCCCAAGAGAATTATCGAGCCCCCGACAATACCGGCTAACTTGAAATTAATGATCCAAAAACTCACTTCTCCGGTATCAGTCTGCCTGCCCTGGACTCCGTATGATAGCGCCAGTTTCGCCGTATATCTGCCTAACGACGATAATCCATCGCCGGCATCCCAATCAAAATCCCAGCGGCGGAATGATTCCGGCAGTACGTTGCCGTATTCGCTCCCTTGGTTGATCTTAATCAATCCGGATTGGCGGCCCCATATATTGTAAATCGCGATCTCGCCCTGCGGTTGCAAATGGACGTTGCCTTTATTTTCGAAAATAAGCGAAAATTTTGCCTGCGAATCCGAGTAGAGCTTCCTGTTGGTTTCGAACGAACGGATCCCTCCTCTTTCATCCGCCTCTCCCCGGACATTCAGGAGCAGCAGGCAGGACACCATCGATGAGACGCTGACATAGCTGCCATCCGGTTTCTCGGAAGGATTATTGCCTATCAGGATCGCCGCATAATGCCCTCCCGGCTCGGCTCCGTCCGGGATGTTTATTGTAAAAGGTACGAACGTTTTCGCCTGTGCCGAAATATTGATCGGATCGCGCGACATCGTTATCCACTTGCTCAAACGATATCTGTCGTCCCCGTCTGCGCCTGTTTGCGCGCCGAGATATTCGACTCCTCCTTCAGGTCTTGCTTTGAAGTCCTGGACGGTAGGAAATATGGTAATATCAGACAAGCCGTTATTTATTACCGTAACCGCGCTAGTCCAGCTCTCGCCTGCCGACATATTATTCTCGATCTTGGGCGGTGAAATCGTTATCGCGATCGAATTGGCTTCGGCAGCCGATACGGCGCATACTTGCGCGAAAAAAGTGGAAAGCACGGACAAAAGCGCGGTTGCTTTGAGAATCTTGCGCATACGCACTGATTATCTTAAATTGAGGGTTGCGGATTTTTTCCGCCTGTCGACAGGCGCACGGTTTCTGGACGGCCGGCGGGGACAGATAAAAAGGAACAAGAGGATGAAAAAGAAGAAGCCTGATGCGGCGGAGACAGCTAATGACTTTGGGAAAATCCAGAATTCCGCCAAATCTTCCATAACCAGCGATGACAGGCTTCCATAATCCAATACAGTTTTAACCTTATATCTGCCTGGACCAAAGCTGTCCGGCAGTTTTTCCGCATAATCGCGGATTTCTCCCGGGTTGAGCTCGCCTGCATCGAAAGGAATCTCGCTTACTTCACTGCCGCGCCGGTCGAAGACGCGGAAATAACCCTTGGGCGAAACAGGCAATGTCCCCGCGTTCGAGATCTGCAGTGAGATGTTGTAAGGAGGATTTAAAAAAACGCTTTTCAAGGCAGCGAATTTCGTTATTTCCGCCCTTTCAACCTCCGTATTCCCGACTTCAGTTCGTAAAAAAATCCGCGGCGCATACTCTTTCTCCGACCTGCTTTCCGCATCCTGCAAATTCGATCCCTTGGCCAGCACGATCTCTGTATGATATATGCCGGCTACGGCATGAGGGCTGACCTTGATACTAAGCGGTAATGTAACCGCAGATCCCGGGTCGAGCGTTATAACCGAGCGCCTGAAGCTTATCCAGCTGGCGAGCGAGCTAGTCCGGTCAGCGCCTTCGGGATTCGGAACCCCGGTTGACGTAGCGCTGATATCACGGACAAAGGCGTATGCTTCCACCCTTTGTTCGGATAAATTTTTGATTTCTACCTTATATTCGAAAAGGTCGCCAGGCTTGGCTTTCTCATCGATGATTTGCAGCGAAAACGCCAGGTCGGGCCCAGCCTGTGCCTGTACTGCTATAGAAAATATTGATACGATCGCGATTATCGAAGCCTTCGCGGCTAGATTCATAAATTTAAGCAAAAAACAGAAAATAAGCTATTATTGCCATCAGCATGATAAAACCTGCGCCAAACCCGGCAAAAATCGCCATCGCCGCACGCCGATTGTCCTGCTCAGGTAGTTGCGAAAATAATTCTCTGTCCAAATTTTCGTTGATACCCATATCTTCCATCAATTTCCTGACAGCCCGCCGCTTGACGACTTTGAGTCCGATCAGTAAAAGCGCGAATAGCAGGACGGCTCCGACCAAGATATAAACGACTAGCTTCAAAGGGAGAATCCAGAAACTGACTGATTCAGCCTGAGTGCTTTTCTTGCCGACCCCTCCGCTTTCTACGGGCAGCCCATAAGAAAAAACGAGAGATGCCGTGTATTTGCCGAAGCCCATCTTCCCGGACCATTGACCGTCGAATTTGCGGATGGATTTTGGAAGGACGTTGCTCCCAGCCTCATTGACCAATATCAGCCCTTTCTTTTCGCCGAACATGTTCTTGACCTCTATCAGCCCTTGCGGCTTGATATGGACGTTGCCAAGATTTTCAGTGCGGGTTGAAAATTTTATGTCGAATGGTGTATTGTAAAAGCTTTTTTCGACGGAAAAATCCTTGATGCGCATCCTTTCATCGATATCTCCGCGGACGGTAAAAAGCAGAAGCGAGGCGACCTGCTGTTCAACCGAAACCATCGCACCCTTGTCAGGGCTGTTTATATCAGCCTTTGGCGGCAAGTTAGCGAAAACGACAGCCCCGTAATAGCCGCCCGGGCCTGCTTCCTTCGGCACTTCGATCCTAAAATTGATTGTTCTTTCCTGTTTCGGTTCGAATTGATATTCTGTTGCATCGGTCTTAACCCAGGAGGAAAGGAAGGCGCCCTCTTCACTGCCTGGCAGGATCAGTTTCGGAGTACCGCTCTCGCCTTCGGCGATAAAATCCCTGATATAAAGGTAAAGCGTCTTCTTCTCATCCGACAGGTTAGTAACGACCAAGCTCTTCTCGATAATATCTCCCGGATTGACGATATGCTCGATGCGCGCCGGACTGATCTTGATACCGATCGAAGGCTGAGCGTAAACGTTAGTTAGGCAAAAAAATATAAAGATTACAACCAGGGTCGTAATAATTCTTTTTCTCATAGATTTTCAGATTTTCAAATTAAATATCAAACATTTCCGCTTAATGCGGCCTGTTATCAACAATTTTATTATAACGTGTTTATGGATATAACTCAACATAATCCTTAATGAAAAATCTAGCGCCATTAAATAGTTTACGTTTCCCTGGAAAAAATTCGGTTGCCGTAATGGCTATTTTTTTGCTATGCAATAATCTGCCTTAATATGAGTAATAAATTTTGTATTTTCACAAAAAGACGCTCCTGGATAGGAGCGTCTTTTTAAAATTCTCTATCTGCTCAATTAGTATTGAGGCGTGCAGATATAAGTCAGCTGATTCGTGTAGTCGCCAGCTTCCTGCAGGGCTGTGATATGCACTTGGTATGCGACATCTGTCAGGCCTTTGTCGGCAGTAGTTCCATCCGCAGGACCGCTATGGTACATGACGGTTATCGGAGTCGATGAGGCCCCGCTAAAACCGCTCCAGAGGTTGGTGCCGTACGTATCTGCCGGCAAGGTAGCATCCTCCGTCGTAAGGCCGAAATGGCCATAGGTCGTTTCCGTATCGAGCGTATTGGCTGGAGCGACCCAGGCTATCGGTGATCCTGGAGGCGTGCCGTCCTGGAAAGAATCGATATCGGCCCCGTTGTCGGAGAGCAGGTTATGATCCTGCTGGACCGTGACAGTGAAGCCGTCCTGGGCGTTCGTTGCGACAGCCAAGCGTTGGCCTAGCACCGACGAGGTTGCCGTTGTCAGGGTACCGAAAGGCAGCGTGGTCGCTGTCGAGCTCCCGGTAGTAGCCCGCCCGTTCACATCCGTAGTCGTCGCAAGGCCAGTCACGGTAAAAGTCAGGGTCGATGTAACCGATGCGCTGACTGTTACACTGCTCAGAATCGCCACCATGACGTCTGCTGATTCCAGTTCGACTCCAGCCGCTGTATAAGAAACAACGGGGATGGTGTAGCTGGCCGCTGAGCCAGGATTGCCCATTCCAGTAACTTCTATGCGGGTGGAGCTACCTGACAGGCCGGCTCCTGACGTGCATCTAGCAACTTGGCCGCTTGGAACTGATGCCGTCAGCCCGGAGCAATTCAAACCTCCGACCAGCAACCCGGTAAAACCCGCCGGAAAAGTTATTTCGAAATAACCGTTCACAGGCAGGGCAAGGTTAGACGTGAAGGTGAAGATATGCGAAACTCCGGAAGCGCTGAGGTCGGAATCGGAGATCAGGTCCTTGGCATTCTGCAAAGACGCCGCATTGGTCACGGGAACCGCTATGTAGACAGCCAATAGCGAAACGATCGTAACTGCTACAACAAAAGCGTTATAGCGCTGTTTATATTTCAGCATGGGGATTTTTCCTTTGCCTTTAAATTAATAAGTGATTATTCTTTGTTAAAGAATAGGATTATTGCAATTGCAACCAACAAGATTTCGACCTTTGCTCCCGCCGCCGGGAACGACCTTGTTGACTATTCAAACATATTATATCATAAAATGTCGAAATACTACACTATTTTTACATTACATCCGCTGGTATGATTAATTATCTTTTATTAGCACAAAAAAAGCATATATTTTTTTCTCTAGCCGATATTTGACTGGGCTATCTACACTTATTACTAACATAGATGCATCGCTTAGCATTGCAGATGTGGACAAGTAAAACCCCTCTTTTGAAGAGGGGTTTTACTTATAAAGTTGTTTTTGCTTTATCAAAATTAATATATTGGCGTGCAGATATAAGTCAGGGTATTCTGGTAGTCTCCCGCTTCCTGCAAAGCTGAAATTTCTAAACGGTAGCCTACGCGAGTATAACCCTTATGCTCGGTCGTACCATCAGCCGGACCGGCATTATACATGATTTCTGTCGTACTAGTGCTGACTGCCGTATAAAGCGCGCTACCAAAAGTATCGCCGGCTGTCAGATTCTCATCCTGGGAAGAAATCCCGAAATGTCCGTATGTATTCTCCGTATCGAGCGTGGCTGTAGGAGAAGCCCATGCCTGGGGCGCCGCGATCGTTCCATCAGCAAAATCATCAATATCCGCCCCATTATTGTTCGTCAGATTCTGGTCTTCCTGGACCGTGACCGCGAAGCCGAAGCGGGCGTTGGTCTGGACTGAAAGTCCATGGCCGAGGATCGAAGAGCTGCCGACGCTCAATGCGCCGAAAGAAAGCTGGGTCGGGGTCGAGCTTCCGGTAGTCGTATTGCCATTAATTGCCGTGCTAGTAGCGAGCCCTGAAACGACAAATGCCAGCGCCGACGATACGCTCGCCCGGACATCGACGCTTCCGAGAATAGCGATCTTAGCATCCGAACTCTCGAGTATCGCACTTCCCGAGTCGTCATACGTAAACACAACTATAGTATATGTGCCGGCAGAAGCGGGATTTGATACTCCGCTGATCATTATCTGAGTTGAGCTGGCACTAAAGACATCCGATGTCTCGCATCTGGCTGAATTTACAGTGGGTGCTGACGCTGTCAACGAACCGGGACATGTAATGTTCCCCGCGATAATATTACCGAATGACGCTGGCATCTGCACTTCGATATAATCGCCTGCTTCCAGGCCTGTCTGAAACTCAAGAGCAATATAATGAGTGGCTGTCGCGCTGATATCCGAATCAGAAAGCAGATCGGATACGCTTGCCAGCGAGTCGGCGGAAATCGGCAGTGGCCTGATAATTCCAGCCAACAAAAAAAGCATAACAAAAATCGTTACGCCGCGCCGCAATAAAGCATGGACTTTTTTCATATTTTTGTTTTTATTTTTATTTTTTCAGTTTTTGTAACGAACTTTTTATCTCGCTGTTTTCATTATAACAGACTATTGGCATTAAATCCAGTGGATAAGTTATTAGTATTCTAATTTTAGCCTTTTAAGCATTTTTAGAATGTCGGCGTGATTATATAAACGATTGAAGTGCTGTAATCACCCGCTTCCTGGTCGCGAGTCGCCAAAGCTCTATATATAATATCGAAAGTTTCGTCCTGGTCAGGGATTGGACTGTAGGAAATCTCCTTCATCTGGGTTTCAAAGCGGGCATAGGTATTATTAGGCAGGAAACGTGAAGGGAATGCCCCGGAAAGCGTATCATCGCCGGCATGGTAGCCGAAAGCGCTAGGAGTCGATGAAGAAGGCCATGCTTCAGGCACCTCGTTCGTTCCGGAAACATCCGCAAAAGCCGGTCCTCCGTTTCTTTGCAAGGGGGTCCGCGCATAGACGAACATCTGCCAGCCTTCGCCGCCGTTGGAGCTTATCATGAAGCGTTGCGCTCCGATCGCTTCGGTATCGAAATCTAATACGCCCAGCGGCACGTTCGTAGCGGTTGTACTGATCGTTGTTACAATACCTTCGGTCGATGATCCGCTCGACAATCCTCCGGAAACGAGCGATAGGCTTGAGGAGCCGCTGACCAGGCTCGGATAGCTTGATGTCGAATACAAACTCACGGGAGTTCCGAGCAACATCGAATAGGCCCTGAAATAGTAGGTTACTGCATCAGTAGCGGAATTATTAAAAACTGTGAATTCCCATTCTGCTGATGAACTGGCTAGATGTGAATACGCGGATGAGGTTGTTCCTGATTCGTTATGGGTCGCCGGAGTGTCGGATCCGCCAAGGACCAGCGAAGGCAGGACCCCTCCGTCAGAACCGCCTCCGTCCGCATAATTCCAAGCGCTGGTACTGCTGCCTATCTCGCCGACGAAATTGACGCCGCTGGAAAAATCGGAAACTGTCGAATACTGCATCGCCATCTTCGAACTGCCGCCGGTCACGCCGCCCAATTCTTTGATAACGACCCTGAGCTTGAGTTTCGACCCCGGCGCGATGTTGGCCGGAGCAGCATTTTCCAGCGCCGCCGATGAGGACGGGGTCAAATTCTGATAATCATAAAACCATCTCCAAACGCTGCTAGCCGGAATATACCCCGTGCTTACGACGAGCGGCTGGCTCGAGCTAGCCCGGTTGCCGAACGTATCATAAGCCCAGATATTGAATGAATAGCTCTCGCCGGCGGCTAACCCGGCAATAGTAGCTGTCGCCGCTCCGCCTAAATCAACAAGCCCGAGGTTTGGATCGGTGCTTGAGGCAAAGAGCGTACCTGATTCGGATACGGGATCAGTGCCGGTGGCATAATAAATGCGGTATTCGGCAAAGCGCGTATCCGAGCTTGTTGCACCGAATTCCAGCACTACGCGGTCATCGTAAGCCGCAGAAAGCGACAAGGGGCCGGGAACAGCCGGTTCAAGGTTATCGACCAGGATCGTAGTCGTCGCGCCCTGGTCTTGATCGTCATAAATATCGTTGACAGTCAGCCGCAGGCAATACGTGCCGTCCGCGTCCGGTATATCGGTTGCCGACTGCCAGTCGAACTCAACCGTATTCGTCCCGGAAGCCGTTATGATATATGAACTTGAAGTACCGATCTGGTAAGGATAATCGTTATCAACCTGCGGATCGCCGTATTGCGCGCTGATACTCTCATCTGTTGGGTCGATGGTCGGATCAAGCGGCGGAGAGAACGAACAACTGGCGCTGGCGGAGTACTCCAGCTTCGCTTGGACAGGATTGCCTTGCGGGTCGCTGGCTGTAACCGAAATGTCGAACTTGCCTGAACCGTCGCTTCGAGCACCGACTGCGACGAAGGATCCGGACGGCGGATCATTTGTGACCGCCGGCAGTTCTACGGCACTGGTTTTGTTGCCTGCTTGGTCATAGGCCCAAATATTGAATACATAGGCTGTGTTAGTAGCCAGGCCTTCGACCGAGGTATAGGGAATACCGCCATAGCTTTGGTCCAAAAGACTGGGGTCGGCATGCTCGCTGTCGATTTCAGTCACGCCTGATGACCCCTGCCTGTAAAAAATACGGTACCGGTAAAAATTTGCTTCGGTTGAAGAAGCCCCGAAAGCTAGCTGGATCGAAGTTCCGTCCTTTGAATACAATGCAAGGTTGCCCGGAGAAGAGGGCGGCAGGGTATCGACCTTGACAGCGGGCGCGGAGCCAGGACTGGCCCATTCGGAACAGAGCCCTTGCTGATCGCAGGCTATCGCCTGCCATTGGTAGCCTGACGAGCTGTCGGGCAGGACAGTCACCGAAGTCGAGGCCGGATAGGCACTAACGCTATAATCTCCGATTGGCGCCGGATCGCGCCAGATCTTGTAGCTGCAAGTCGGATACGAGCCTCCGTACGGGCAGGCGGCTTCCGGCTCGGTCGTCGCGGTCCGCTGAGTGCCGGAGGCGGTAATGAATTCGAAATAAACCGTCAGGCTTTCACCTGCTTCCGGATTTACCACGTCCGCGAACAAACGAAGCTCGTCGCTGTTCGCCCAACCTCCGTTTGCTATCAACTCTCCTCCGGCTTCGCGCATGGCCAGATTGTCGGGCAAGGCAGGCGGACGGTTCGTCCAAGCCGTTACTACTGTCGAGCTTGAACGGTTGCCATAGGCGTCATAAGCCCAGATAGCGAAAGAATACTGGGTACTCGAAGCAAGACCGGCGATCGTCGTGCTCGTCGCGCTGGCAAAGGTAATCGACCCGAGCGAAGGGTCGGAAGTCGATGAAAAAACGCTGTCATTCTCGTCGACTGCAGTATCCCCGGGGGCATAATAAATCTTATATTCTGCAAAATTCCCGTCCGAACTCGTTGCGCCAAATACTAATGATATAGAATTGTTCGTATGCGATAGATACGATAGCTGGCCCGGATCATCCGGAGCGCGGGTATCGATCACCAGCGTAGTAGTTGCTGAAGACGGCTGGTCGAAAAACTGGTCGTTAGCGGTCAGACGCAGGCAATACGAGCCCTCGATTTCCCCGAGATCGGAAGCCGCCTGCCAGTCGAACTCGACCGTATTTGGACCGCTCGAGGTCAGGATCCAGGCGCTTGTCGTCCCGACCTGGTATGCGTAAGCGTTATCGATCGACGGATTGCCGTAATCGGCCTGGATGCTCGTGCTTGCCGTGATTAGCGCCGGATCTCCCGGAGAGGCGAATGAGCAGTCCGTACCGGTCGCAAATTCGATCTTTGCCCTGCAATTGTCCTTGTTTAAATCTCCGATCTCGATTGCAATATCGACTAGGCTGCTGCCACCACTTTTCTGCAAAGCGCTTGTAAAACTGCCACTCGGAGGGCTGATCTCCTCTTCTACGCCAAGCGTGTAGGAGGGTGCGGTCGCGCCGGCAACCCGCGCTTGCGGCGCTCCCCAGAGATTCGTTTCGTCACCGCCCGCCTCGCCTTCGGCTTCTGTGTTCTCGAAATATGCATAAAACGGCTTGGCCGGCTCGTCAGTGGACATGATGATGCTTCCGGCATTGTAAGATGCTGCATCGGCATCTCCAAAAAAGGCCTTGCCTGGCGCATTGCTCGAACCGGCGCAGGTCGTGCTCGCGACGAATGCGCTGGTTTCGTCATAAACCGACAAGCTCACGGTTCCAGATTCCGGCGGACAGGCGATGGCGATATAGGCGGCATCAGCCGGCAAAACGTATTGTGTGCCAAATTCGTGCGAAGGTAAAAAAACTGTCGATTCCCTGCCGTCGCTGTCATCCTGCTGGACGGCCGCCAACGCCCCGGTCCTTGCTACAACGCGCACTGCTGCGCCGCTGCCTTCGTCCCCCGACGAGCAGGTCGCGTTCGCATGCCGGTCGCCCGCAGGCAGATCGTCGATGTCGAGACTGCCTCCAGAGGAGCAATAGATCGTGAAGCTTGTTGTAGCCAGCGCCGCGCCGATATAGTTGTTCGAAGATCTGATGCCGTAAAGGCCGCGATATGTGACAGGATACGGCACCAGCCCGTCATATGCGGAAGCGCTTGAAAAAGACAGCATCACCGGAGCTGTCGCCAAAACCGAGGCATGGGACGCGATTCCGACGACGCTGGTCGTAGCCTGGCCGCTTGCGACTGGGATTTCAGCCGCCAGCGTATTGCCATCATAAATCGTAGCGGTCGCCGCTCCGAAAGGCGCATAAAAATGGAATTCTTCCGTCCCGCGGTTCGAAGGTATTGCAAAGCTTTCCGCGGCAAAGGAACGCGGGGCGGGTGCGTCTAAATTCTCGCCGCCTGTGAGTACTGCGCCAATCGGTCCTTTTGCGCTGATGGTCGTCGTCGCTGAAACTATAGCGAAAGAGACTGATTCCTGCCGGTCGATGTTTACGCTGGCCCAGTCCCCTGCCCGCACTTCATTCCCGTCAATCAGACTGAATACCGTTACGGTAGCAGTCGTTAATCCGCCCCTGACGACATTCATCACGTCGCGCCTGCTGGAATACGAAAAAACCGCCAATTCGTCGGATGTCGTAGTCGCGGCGGGATTTCCATAATAAAGAAATACGGTTGTCGAAGCGCCTGCTGGGATACCGTCTGTCTTCAGCCAGATCGAAGCGCTGGAAGCTGTCTTGTCCCAATACTGAAGCCAATAAGCAAGCTCGGTGGATCCCCCGTCTTCCATGAAGCGGATGTCCCCTCCGTCCTCTCTGGCATGTTCCCAGAATCCTTCGGTCGAAGATGATATTTCGAGAAAAACCTGGTAATCATTAAGCAGGCTGCCGGATGTATTGTCGATAACTACGGGCAGGCGGTACTGCCACTCGCTCTGCCACCACGGATCCAGAAGGCCGTACCCCGCGCCGTCGCCGACCGCCTCGATATAGAATTCGCCGCTGGAATGCGGAGCGAAGGCGATGCGCATGACCGCGTAAAGCGTCTCACCGGGCGCAATCTCGATCGCATCGCTATCGCTATGACCCGCGGCAGAAAAACCTGCGGGCACGCTTTT
Source organism: uncultured Gammaproteobacteria bacterium (assembly GCA_964435875.1). Taxonomy (GTDB): domain Bacteria; phylum Patescibacteriota; class Patescibacteriia; order Patescibacteriales; family CAYTAV01; genus CAYTAV01. The sequence goes on along the minus strand of CAYTAV010000019.1, from coordinate 5,348 downwards.
CGAGTTAGCCGCGATCCCCAGGGCGCGCCTTAGCCAATGGCCGCTCGCTCCTCCGGATTCGATACCGGCTTCCCTCCAGACATCATGGCGCCGGATTACGGACCGCTCACCGACCAAGGCATTATCCACGATGCATGATTTTCCGTCCTGTTCCAAGCGGTCGCAGGCTAACAGCTTTGAATTCTCGCCGCAGATGTGCCGCGTCAAAACTCTTCCGCGCGTGACGGACAAAAGCTCCTCCCAGGGCTCTGGACATGCATATTCCTTTTTTCCGGTTACCTGCTCGGTTGCTTCGTACGGTTTGCCGCGCTCCAATATCTTGAGAGATTTGATCCTGCTTTTTCTGTCCTCGAAATAGGCCTGCAATGAAACCTGCTCGGTGCTAAATCCGATATTTGTTAAACTCAAATATACGTCTGTTTCCGCTAGTCCGACATATTCGCTCTTGTCAGCTTTGATGATCAGATTTTCACCCTCATTATCGTCGGTATAAGAGAGTCGGATCTGACGGCCTTTGTCGTGAAGCACATCCGCCCTGTTTTTCGCGTTATCCAGTCTTGATGCTGAATAAACGGCCTCGAACCAGATACTGTCGATATATGCTTCGGTTTGAGCGCCTCCGCCTGCTTCCATCACTGCCTTGACGCGTACAGCCGACAAGTCGGACCAAGCCCTGATGAAGGGCGCGTCGATGCGCAGATATCCTCCATGCGATGCGTTGGCAATATTCACCTCATACAGTTCGTGGAATTTCGTCCAGAGCTCTCCTCCGTCTAGCGTATACCAGAAAGAGAGCCGTGCCTCGGCTTTTTTGAAAAGATCGCCGTCAGTCCGGTCTTGATCAGTGCCAGTTGCAGGCATATCGTCATCAGAACTACCAGGTAAAGCTGATTCGTATGAAATCGATAGGTTTACGACCGCGCTTTCAAAACCGCCGAATATCTGCTCGTAATTATCCGCAGTAAAACCGGCATTAGCTGGCGTACTTCCGGTCAAGCCCAAGGCTTCGGAGAGCGCTCCGATCAAAGGCAAGCCGCCGATAACGTTTTCCAGGCCCTGATCCGCGCTTTCTTTCGGCGCTTGTTCGCCGCTTGCATCCGGTTGTTCGCCGGGTGACTCGCCCGGATCGTTAGTACTGCCCGCGGATTCCGAACTGGTATTTTCAGGTGTAGGAATGACGCTCGCTTCGGTATTCTGTGTCGATGGCTCAACAGAATCTACTTCTTTGATCCCTGTTTGTTCGAAATTTCCTTTGAAATGGCCCGCCTCATCATTTATAGATTCTTCTCCTTTTTCCGCTTCCATCCTGATGGTGCTGGTACCGGGACGCGAAATCGGTGTCAGGACCGACCTGCCGTCAATATCCGCTTCAAGCGGACCAAAACCCCTGCACATCAAAACGCTCCCGGTAGAGGTCGTAAAAGCTGATGTATCATGGTTGAAATCATGATAGCCGGCGGTGGGAGGCAGATCGGGCAGGGAGGTCGCATGTCCTGCGTCCTGCCATCCGCCTTCGCAGTCGATAGAGTAAAAATTTACCTGGCCGGATTCGTTCTTAGAGGCCAGGATGTATTTATAAATATCGAGGGGAGAGATGCCGAAACCGATTAGTATGGCAAGTACCAAGGCTGCGGCAATCCTCCAGCCATACGCCAACAACTTGCGGCTCGTCGACATATAAGGCTTGATTCCAAGTGCTCCCCTAGAAGCCTCAAGCAATGACCGGACCGCAACGATGTCGTGCATCGGCGCAAATTTCTTCTCTCCTCTTACAATCCGGCTGTCTTGTGTTTTATTTTTTTTCTCGATCACAAGAATTATGCTGATTCCATAAAATACCCGAAATTTCATGATAAACAACGGGCAATTTAAGGTGTTTGTTTATTTAATTATAACATACATCCCTATGAATTTTCAAACCCTTCGACGGCTAATATGAGTTCAATTTTTCATTCAACCAAAGCGATTTTTTTATTTTTTTTAAGAATCAGAAGCCGCGGCTAGACTCGAGTTTTCACAGGGTGCTTAAACCCTCCGCTCCTGTTTCAAACCGCGCGTTTGTCTGGTATGATATATGCAGGCCGATTAATCGTCAGCGATCGGTTTTAATAATTTATCCGATTTTATTTACGACCATGGCTACAAAGCCCGCCATACCGAGAAGCAAGGCAGTCGAGGATCTTTACTTAAGCCTAGACTTCTCGCCCAAAGGCTTGAGCGAGGCCGAGGCATCCAAGCGGTTGGCTGACTACGGACCTAATGAAATCACCGGCCAGAAGCGGAAGCATCCGGTGATCAAGTTCCTTTCATTCTTCAAGAATCCCCTAGTATTGATCCTGCTGTTCGCCGCCGCCGCCTCCGGAATCACCGGCGAGATCAAAAGCATGGCAATTATCATCACCATGGTCATCTTGAGCGTCGTGATGAATTTTTGGCAGGAGCATAAGTCCGGACGGGCGGCGGAAGAGATCGCTAAGAAGCTTTCCGTCCGCGCCTCGGTCATCCGCGATGGGAAAAGGCGGGAAGTGCCGACAAGGGAAATCGTTCCCGGCGACACTGTCATGCTATCCGCCGGTGATATCATTCCGGCAGACGGCGTATTGCTGTCGTCTGATGATTTCTTCGTCAACGAATCCTCGCTTACCGGCGAGAGCTTCCCGATTGAAAAATCCGCGTCGTTCAAAAAAGAGGGGCGCATCGTTTTTTCCGGGACGAACGTCGTTTCAGGCTACTGCCAGTTCGTCGCGGTCAAGACCGGAAAAAGCACGGAATTCGGCAAGATCGCGGATTCGCTGATCAGGCCGGAGGAAAAAAACGCCTTCGAGAACGGCATCCGCGATTTCGGCTACCTGATAATCAAGGTTACACTAGCCATAGTCATCCTGATATTCGCGATCAACATATTCAAGGAAAAAGAGCTGGTGGCTTCCCTGATCTTTTCGATCGCCGTCGCGGTCGGGGTTACGCCAGAGCTCCTGCCGGTCATTATCAGCGTAAACATGTCGAAGGGCTCGATCTCGATGGCGAAGAAAGGAGTGATCGTGAAGCGGCTGAACGCCATCCCGGATTTCGGCAGCATGGATATACTCTGCACCGACAAGACCGGAACGCTGACCCAGGACCGCATTACCGTTGTCGAGTATGTCGACACGGGCGGAGTCCGTTCCGAACAGGTCTTGCGCCTTGCGTACCTGAACGGCTACTTCGAGACCGGGATTAAAAGCCTCCTCGATCGGGCGATACTCGAATACAAGCAGGTAAGCACCGAAGGCGTCAGGAAAATCGACGAGATTCCTTACGATTTCATGCGCAAGCGGTCATCCGTGATCTATGAAGAAGGCGGCAACCGGTTGATGGTCACCAAGGGCGCCCCGGAAGAAGTTTTCAGGATCTCGAGCCATTTTCTCTCATCCGGCGTGCGCCTCCCGCTCACCCACGATCATCTTTCGCGCCTGAACTCCCTGCATGAGGATTTTTCAAGGAAGGGCTTCCGGGTCCTGGCGATCGCGACCCGCGACGTCGAAGACAGGAAAAATGTATATCCCAAGGAAGAGGAAGCGCAGATGTCGCTAGCCGGATTCGTAGCTTTCTATGACCCCCCGAAAGAAGGCGCCGGCAAGACCCTCGCATTCATGCGCGAGCACGGCATCGAAGTCAAGATCCTGACCGGCGACAACGCGCTTGTAACGCAGAAGGTCTGCGAGGACCTCGGACTGGAGATCAAGGGAGTCTTGGCGGGAGACCAGCTTGATATCAATACCATGGGGGATGAAGCGCTGGCCGCCAAAGCGCTGGAATCGACAATATTGGCGCGCCTGACGCCGATGCAGAAGGAAAAGATTATCTCCGCCCTGAGGAAAAGAGGCTTGGTCGTCGGCTACTTAGGCGACGGCATCAATGACGCGCCGTCGCTTAAAAGCGCGGATGTCGGCATCTCGGTCGACAATGCGGTCGATGTTGCCAAAGAAACGGCAGATATAATTCTTATGAAAAAGGGGCTTGAGGAGCTGATGGAAGGGGTTCTGGAGGGCAGGAAGACGTTCGGAAATACGATGAAGTATCTGATGATGAGCCTGTCGTCGAATTTCGGCAATATGTTCAGTATGGTGGGAGCGGCCCTTTACCTGCCATTCTTTCCGATGATGCCCGGCCAGATACTGGTCAACAACCTGCTGTATGACAGCTCGCAGGTCGCTATCCCGTCCGATAATGTCGACGAGGAATATCTGGCAAAGCCTAAGCACTGGGACATCCGCTTCATCCGCAACTTCATGCTGATCTTCGGACCGATCAGCTCGCTCTTCGACTTTCTGACTTTCTTCGTCCTTTACTCCGTTTTCGGCCTGCATTCAAGCGCCTTCCAGACCGGCTGGTTCGTCGAATCGCTCGCGACGCAGGTGCTGGTCATCTATATCATCAGGACGAGGAAAATCCCTTTCCTCCAGTCCCTGCCCGGCAAATATCTCTTATTCTCCACGCTTGCTGCGGTTACCGCCGGGATCGTCCTGACCCTGCCCGGCATCGGCGGTTTTTTCGATTTCTCGCCCCTGCCGCTCGAAATCTTCGCTTCGATATTCGCGCTCGTATCGGCTTACCTCCTGCTTGTCGAACTTGTTAAACGGTTCTTTTATGCGAAGGTCTATCCGCAAAGCAAGATTTGAAAGCCGGGCAGTATAGCCGGATTACGAATATGCGATTCCTAATAATCTAATATTATCTTCCGACAATTATGATTACAGCGATTATCGATATCTTGGCGAACTTCGTCGTCCGAACGATCGGACTGATCGGTTATCCCGGAGTATTCTTCCTGATGCTGGTCGAATCCTGCGGTATTCTCATGCCGTCGGAAGTTATCATGCCTTTCTCCGGCTTCCTGGTCGCCGACGGCCGGATGAACTTTTGGATCGTGTCCCTGCTCGGCGCTTTCGGCAACCTGGCCGGCTCGCTGATCGCTTACTGGATCGGCCTCAAAGGCGGCCGCGGGCTAGTCGCGCGTTACGGGCGCTACCTGCTCGTTTCCGAGCACGATCTTGAGCTTGCCGAGCGCTGGTTCGTAAAATACGGAGAGCTCACGACCTTCTTCGGCCGGCTCCTGCCCGTCGTACGCACCTTCATCTCGTTCCCGGCCGGGGTCGCGCGCATGGACCTTAAGAAATTTTCCTTCTATACTTTTGCCGGGGCCCTGCCCTGGAGCATGCTTTTCGCCTGGTTGGGAGTCAAGATGGGCGAGAACTGGGAGTTGATCCGCGAGAAACTCCATGATTTCGATATGGCTGTCGCCATCCTCACGGCGCTGGCAGTCATCCTTTTCGTCTGGCGGCATTTCAAGCGCGCGAAGCGCGGAA